>CAIJTL010001666.1 GCA_903823545.1 uncultured Planctomycetaceae bacterium | reverse complement strand
CCCGCCAGCATGGCCGCTTCGGTGCGATCTCCTGCGCCCCCCGTGCCGCTCACGCCATTGCCGATCTGGCCGGTGGCTCCCAGGGTCCGGCTGCCGAGCCCAAGATTCCGCGCATTCGCCGTCGCGTCGAAGAGCGTCGCCCCCTCGGCTTCATCCATGTGCAGGACGGCACGATAGCTCTTGGCCGCCCACATTTTCGCGCCGGAGGCGAGGCCGGCATTCGGGGTCGGGCGGTAGTAGACGTAGAAGTTGACGCCGTGCGCCCAGATCCGCGGCACTCGCACCCAGTAGGAAGCCTCTCGAGCTTTCGCGTCGTGCCGCACTCGCTCGAAGTCCAGCAGCGTGACGCCGTCGGCGGCCGTGAAGCGGATGTCGTTGCCGGAGGGAGTCGAGTGTGAGAAGTCGAACCGTTCCGCAGTCAGTTTCACCAGCACGGGGACGTCGGCCAGGGAACGGTTCAAGTGCGCGACGTGCTCGACGGTTAGCTTCCGGCGGAACCCGCCTGCGGTGTAGCCCGCCAGCCACCGGGCCGGCGGCTCCTCGATGGTCACCACGCTTTCCGGCAGCCGGCGGATGCTCTCCAGGCCGTCCACTCGGGTGACCCAAGTTGAGTCGTGACCGCCAACGATGGAGATCTTGCCATCGCTCGACTGCGTCAAGGTGGTGCTCCACGCATCGTCTCCGAGACTCATGTCGTTCAGGAGTGCCCCGCGCTCAGCCGCGGCCGGGCCGGGCTTCCCTTGCCGGTAATCCTTGAAGAGCGTGGCCACGAAGACGCCGTCGGTCGTCATGACATGGAGATTGCCCTTCAGGCCCACGGTCGCCCAGAGACGTTCGTTCGTGCCCCGCGGCGTGAACGGCCGGCCGGCCAGACCCGAAAGCGCGATCAATTCCCCCGGCTTGTCCGGCGGTCCCACGGCGTAGCCCGCGTGGTTGCCGATCGCCCTCGCCGGATAGCGCCAGCGGACCACGCCGTCTTTGGCACCCGCCACGTAGCCGCCGGGAATCCCATCCGGCGACCAAGTCGTGACCGCCCAGCCATTGCCGCCGTCGATCACTTGGCCGCCGCCGGTCGTTGGGGAGGGCCGCGCGGCGGGGAAGATGTGGTCGCTCTTCATGAGGTCGTAGTAAGGCGCGCCGTCCTCGGTGAATCGCACCGGCCGGTAACGGTGGCCCAGACAGTCCACGATCGCCAGGTCTTCGCTCAGGGTCACGGTGCCGGGGTTGCCACGGGTTCGCCATTCGGGCTTCGACACCATCTGCACCTCGTCAGGCTCCACCTTGCCGTTGCCGTTTAGGTCGGACCACGCATACTGAGCGAAGTTCTTCTGCGGCTGCCCTTTGGGGTCGATCCCCGCCGGCCAGCGCGCCGCGAACTCCGGCTGCTTGAGCACGCCCCAGCTCTGCGCCTCGCCCACCGAGGCGACGGGCACGGGCAGATCCTGACCGGGACGACCGGACTTCTTCGACTCGTCTCCTGCCTTCCAGAGTGTGATCGTGTGGTCGGAATGATTGCCGCCACCGGCCGCGGTGCAGTAGGCGTTGGAGAGATACCGCCGCCCTTGGTGATCGACGACATGCCCCATGAGGCGACCGAACGAGACATGCTGGGCGATCAATGGCGCAGCGACACTCTGACCGGGCAGCGCGAGGATGGCCTCGATGCGGCTCACGCCCCGCTCGCCGTCGAGCCGCAGTTGCAGCGTGCCGCCGTGCTCGGTGACATAGCCGCGGCCGGAGTCGCCGGCATCCACCATGCCGCCACCGCCATAGTTGTTATTGCCATACATCGCCTTGACGAACGTGCCATCCAAGTTCCAGATGCTGATGCGCCGGGGATGGAAGGAGTCTTCCGCGACCCAGATCCGCCGGTCGGTCGAGATGGCGATGCCCCGAGGATTCGCCATCCGCCGTTCGTCATACGGGCCGAGCTGCGGCCCGCCTGGCACGCCGATCGCCCGCAGCCGCCTGCCCTCCCGATCAAACACCAGCACCTGATGTGTGCCCTGGTCGCTGACGTAAAGGTTGCCGTCGCCGTCGATCGCCAGATGCTGCGGCTTCTGCAAGCCTGCCCCGACCAGCACGGTCGGCTCGCCCTGCGGCGGAAAGGGAAAACGCACGACCCGCTGTCCGCTAATCGCCAGCAGATGCCGGCCGTCGGTCGTCACGACCATGCCACGCGGGGAATCGAGCGGCACCTCGGCGGCCTTCACGCCGGAACGGTTGCCAGGCACCGTCGGGTCGCTGTGACGAAGCCCGAACCCCGGCTGCGAGCCGTCCCGTTTCGGTTCGTCGCGTATGACGAGCAGCTTGTTCTGGCTGGTGACGGCCGCGACCACGACGCGGTCGTAAACCGCCAAGCCGCCGAGGCTCTGGCCAGCTTCGCCCCGATACACTCTGCGGCCCGCGGCCCACAAACACATCGACATCGTCCGCACTGCCCCGTGATAGGCCCCGACCGGCGGTTGCTGCGTGACGGCCTCCATCTCGAACGACTCCTGCCAGTTGTTGCCCGTGTACGCTGTCACTGCGGCGTCGGCGCCCGGCCCACCGTCGCGGGCCAGCAGTTCGGCGCCGCACCATCCGCCGCCGGCCGAAATGCCCCGCACCCCCGCAAGCCGCTGACCGTCGAGATCGGTCCAGACCAAGCCAAATGCCTCGCCGACGCCCGAGCCCACGAGCATCGCCGGTGTCGCCTCCGGCTTCTCTCCAGGCTTCCTTGCAGGCAGGCTCGCCACGGCCAAGGCCGGCCCGAAGTCGCTGAGCCAGCCACCGCGTCCGTCGATCGTGTCCCAGGGCGGATTCCCGGCTGTGTAGAAAGGCATGTCATACCGCAGTTGCACCGGGTCACGGACAAGGCCGCGGACCACATAGCGGCCCGGCGGCACAGGTTCGCCCTCGAAGCGAAACACCGGCTGAGCATGCACCTGCACCGGCACGTGGTCGTCGAGGCCGTCCCACTCGACGACATGCTTGCCCGCCGCGAACGGCGTCTCTGCGATCAAGTTCCGCACTCGGTTGCCCTGAGCGTCATCCACCACGAGCGTCACGACGCCGGGCTTGTCGAGCGTGAACGCAACCGGCAACCCACTTGATCGCGGTTCATCCGCCAAGACGACCGTCGCCAGCGCGATCAACATCGCGGCGATGAATTGTGTGATGCTTGTGCTTCTCATTGGTGAATCCGGGATTGGTTTCTTGTCGTGATTGAACTGTGAGATTCGGGAACTCTCATTGGCCGCCGCGTCCTTTCAAGAAGCGGGGCTTTGAAGCGGGGCCGTGTTCCTTATTGGAACGGGTTGCGCCCGCATCCCGAAGGCGGCTGTTGGTAGTCCCGGCTTCAGGCGGTCTGTGTCGAACCGCCCGAAGGCAGGGCTACAAACTAACCGCATCGGCCAAAAGACGGGCGCAGGGCACGGAGAAGTGACTGACATAGTGCCTAAATCGCCAGGAGGCGACTAAATGGCCCAGCCCCCCTTTCTGTCCCCTGAACCGATCGAGGCTTACAACGTCTCAACGTGACAGCTTAGTCGCCGAACGTTGGCAAGCAACGTTCGGTCGCCATGACGAGCACTCAAAATGCCCTGAAATGAGCGACAAAACTTCAACGCTTGGCGCTAAGATGAAACCGCCGCTATCATCCCCGCCCCGACGAGCCGGCGGCTCACGGGAAGTTCGCCAAAACGAACTCGGAGAGGTGACAGAGTGGCCGATTGTGCTAGTCTCGAAAACTAGTGTGGGTGCAAGCTCACCGAGGGTTCGAATCCCTCCCTCTCCGCTTGGCACAAGGACTCACGGCAAATCACCGTGAGTCCTTTTTTGTTGGATTAGCGAGCCTCGGCGGGAAGATCAACAAAATAGGTTTTGCCGTCGTTCGCCGTGGCTGCGATTCGAGCACCAGCGGCGACATAGTTTCCGCCGTATGTGATTGACGGAATCTTCGACGTGAAGATCGGCTTGCCCGAAGCGATGTCCCAAATGTTGAACGCTCCGGTGTAGCCGATCGACAGCAGCTTGTTCCCTGCCGCATTGAAGCGGACTCGGTAGACATCATCTTTGTGCCCATCAAGTTTCTTGACCGGGTCTGGCGAGTCGATGTTCCAAATGAAGATCGGCCGATTTGGACCAAGGCCGACGCCACCTCCGGCAATGGTGCGACCATCGGGGCTGAGCGACACCGAGTAAACCGGGAACTCCGGGCCTTTGTAGACGCGTAGTTCGGAGCCGTTTTCGAGATTCAACAACTTGACCGCTTTGTCAGCGCACGCGATGACGAGCGACTTTGCATCGGGAGTGAAGACCACTCCGTAGACCGGCTGTTGCTGAGTGCTAACGACTCGAATCGCTGCCTTCTTTTCGACATCCCACAAGCGAATCGTCTTGTCGTTCGAAGCGGACGCCAGCAGTTTGCCATCGGGACTGAACGCAACTCCGTAAATCTGCGAACCGTGGCCTGCGAGGTTCGCGGTAAATGAGGCCGCGGCGATTTCCCAAGTCTTCACACTGCCATCTGCCGAGGCCGAGATCGCCGTGCGATTGTTCGGAGCAAAGACCACCGAGCCGATGGCCGCTGTGTGTCCCGTCAGCGTTTGTGCGATTGGCCGAGTTGGTGGCTCTGCTGGTTGCGGATTCGGCGGAGTTGGATCGAAAGCTCGCAGCGCGTTGTCAGAGCCAGCCGCGATGAGCTTTGTGTTGTCAGGGCTGAAGCCCAATCGTGCGACCTCCGCTGGCGTTTCGTAACGGACTTGAGGCTGAGCGTTGTTGAGATTCCAAACGCGAATCGTTTTGTCGGCACCACCAGCGGCAAGTTGCTGAGCGTTCTGACTGATCGCCACCGAGATCGCGCGTCCCTGCAATCCAGGAAACGCACGCATGACGTTGCCGCTGCCGGTGTCCCAAAGTTTGGCGATGCCGTCTTCGCCGACCGTCGCGTGCCACGCGCTATTGGAAGCGAATGCCAAGTCATTCACTCGCTTCTCATCGGCCACATGCACCAACTGCACCGAGACCGCATCGACCT
>CAIJTL010001665.1 GCA_903823545.1 uncultured Planctomycetaceae bacterium | reverse complement strand
GCTGGCAAGGTTGATGCCGACGGACTGGAAGTCCGTCGTAACGTTTCTGCTCGGCCCTTGATGCAATGACTGACAAATCACGCGATTATTAAGTTGTTCTCGTCTTTCGAAACGCGACGAGCAGCAGTTTGCCGACTTCGACAATCGTGGCGGGCGTCAGCGACAATGCACCAATCAGTAACCATTCCTGGGGCGTCAGGTTCGTGGCCACTTCAAAAACTGGCTGAGCAAACGGAAGCGTCACGACGCTTAGTTGCAGCAACCCTGAGATGAGGATCGCCCCGAAGAGTTGTGGATTCGAAAGCAGTCCCAGTTCGGGCATCGTGAATCGCTGGCTGCGACAGCCGATCGCAAAGAAGAGTTGCGAGAACGCAGTTACACAGAATGCGACGGTGCGAGCGCGTCCCACGTGAGATTCCACCCCTTGATACGTCAGCCAGAAACCGAGTCCTGCGACAGACGCGATCAAAGCGCCGTGAAACAGAATCAGTAATCCGCGCTTGCGAGTGATGACCGTTTCGTGCGGCGGACGCGGCGCACGCTGCATGATGTCTCGTTCGGGAGGCTCCATGCCTAATGCCAACGCAGGAAGCCCATCGGTCACGAGATTGATCCACAGAATCTGAATCGCCACAAGCGGGACCGGCCAGCCGATCAACGCGGCGAAAAACATCAGTAACACTTCCCCCGCATTACAAGCCAAGAGGTAATGCACGAACTTTTGAATGTTGTCGAAGATGCCGCGACCTTCCTCAACGGCATTCACGATCGACGCGAAGTTGTCGTCGGTCAGTACCATGTCGGACGCCTCTTTCGTGACGTCGGTCCCCGTGACACCCATCGCGATGCCGATGTCAGCGGCCTTCACCGCCGGAGCGTCGTTCACTCCATCTCCGGTCATCGCCACGATCTCACCGCGTTGCTTCCACGCGTTGACGACTCGCAGTTTGTGCTCCGCAGAGACACGAGCATAAACGGCGATGTGAGCAACTTGTGCTTTGAGTTCGTCATCAGAAAAGGCATCCAGTTCCTGCCCAGAGACGACTCGGTCGTTTTCGCCAGCGATGTGTAATTCGCGAGCGATCGCCAATGCGGTTGCGGGATGATCGCCGGTGATCATGACCGGTCGAATGCCTGCCGCATGACAGCGTCGGACGGCATCCTTCGCCTCCTCGCGAGGTGGATCAATCATGCCAATCAAGCCGGCGAATATGAGGTCTACTTCGTCGAATTCATTGGTCGCCGTTTCCGAATGATCACGATAAGCCAACGCGAGCACTCGCAAAGCACGTCCCGCCATCTCGGAATTCGATCGCATGATTTCTTGGCGGCGATCGTTGGAAAGTGGCTCAACCCTGCCGCCGCGACGTTCGGACACGCACTTCGCGAGCAACACCTCTGGTGCCCCTTTCGTGTACATCGTTTGCGAGCCATCCGCCCCTCGTAAAACAACCGACATCGCTTTGCGTTCCGAATCAAATGGGATTTCATAGAGCACATGCTGGTTACGATCACGAGCTGAGATTCCCGCTTTCATCGCGGCAACGATCAACGCTCCTTCCGTCGGGTCGCCGATGACTTGCCAGGTATTCGATTCATCGCCGCGAGGACTGACGGTCGCGTTATTGCACAGAGCGGCTGTTGTCAGCACTTGCATGAGGTCCGCTTCATCCCGTGGATGACACCGCGACTCACCACGTTTGAGAAACTCACCATGCGGAGCGTAACCGCCACCAGTCACGTCAAAACGATCTTCACCAACCGCAATCTCCCGAACGGTCATTTCGTTGCGGGTCAACGTTCCGGTCTTGTCAGAACAAATCACCGTCACCGACCCAAGCGTCTCGACACTCGGCAGTTTCCGCACAAGCGCGTTCCGTTTCACCATCCGTTGCAGGCCCAGCGCGAGCGTCAGTGTAACGACGGCTGGAAGACCTTCCGGCACTGCAGCGACAGCGAGGCTGACAGAGATCAACAGTGTCTCCAACAACTTTCCGCCGCGAGCGATTTGCAACCCGAAGATGACAACCACGATGACCAAGCAAACCAGCACAAGAACCTTGCCAAGTTCGGCCAATCGACGTTGCAGCGGTGTCGGTTCCGGCTCAGAGCGTTGCAGCAAACCCGCGATGTTTCCCAATTCAGTGTGCATTCCCGTTGCGACAACGACGGCACTCCCCTTGCCTGCCGCCGTCACCGTCCCCATGAAGACCATATTGGAACGGTCCCCCAGCGGAACGTTCTCGTTCAAAATGACGTCGGCCTCTTTATCCACCGGCGTCGATTCACCCGTCAGCGATGCTTCCTGGACTCGAATGCCAAAACCACTCAGCAACCTCGCGTCGGCCGGAACGTTGTCGCCAGCTTCCAATTCAATCCGATCGCCCGGCACAAGCTCGCGTGCTGCGACTGATTGCAGCTCGCCATTGCGGATCACTTTCGCCATCGGCGATGAGAGCTTCTGTAATGCCGCGAGAGCCCGCCCCGCTTTCTCTTCTTGAAGAAAGCCGATAATTCCATTGACTAGCACGATGGCCAGAATCGCCGCCGTATCTGCCCACTCCCCCATTGCGCCGGAAATCACCGCGGCAACGATCAGAATCCAGATCACGAGTTCTTTGAATTGGTCAAGCAACTTCTTCCAGCGTGACTTCGTGGGAGCTTCGGCGAGGGTGTTCTCGCCGAACTGTTGCCTCCTTTGCACGACATCATCAGTGCTCAGCCCTCGCGACGGGTCGAGTTGCAAAGCCTTCACGACTTCGCCGCTCGACAAGACATACCACACTCGCGAGTCCATCATGCATCTCCTCGTCGTGTCACTGGTTTTCAATTAGATGTCGTAAAAGTTTCGATCGCACTCGATATGCCAAACTTCGATTCGCAATGAATGCCCTAGAACAGTGTGCGGCTGATCGAAAGCCGCCCAATGATAGCGTGCGGTCCCGCCCAGTCTGTGGGCGTTAATCGTCCAGGAAGACTGATTGACCGACTAGCCGTGTCTCCGTCGCAATGCATCTCATGAGGTATTTTCTACGGAATTGTCGAAGGATTGTCAGGATATTGAATGAATGGAATCCGGCAATTGAAGCTCGGTCAACGACGCATCAGGCAGAACTTTGTTCGCCAGGGAACGCCGTTCGCAAAGAGGAGGACTCCGTCTGAAGCCTTTCCATTGAGGTGCTCTTATGAACGTAAACCGGATTCTGTTTCCGACCGATTTCAGCGAACACAGCAAAGTCGCCGAGCGAACGGCTTGTGATTATGCCGCGCACTTCGGAGCCGAGTTGCATGTGCTGCATGTCCTCAACGACTTGTGCCTGATGATGCCCGACGCGGCCGCTGAATTGCTAATTCCACCAAAGGTTCTGGAAGACTTGATCGTTTCCGCCGAGGAAGAAATCGAAAAGGTTCCATTGGCTACTGCCGCCTGCAACAAGGTGGTGCGAGTTGTTCGCATTGGTTCGACATACGCGAGCATCGTGCAATATGCCAAGGACAATGCCATCGACTTGATCGTTATCGGGACTCACGGTCGAACGGGGTTGCCGCATGCGCTGCTCGGGAGCATTGCGGAGCGAGTCGTGCAACATGCTCAATGCCCTGTCTTGACGGTTCGTTCCGATCAATTGGTGGCCGTCGACGAGAAGAAGAGTGTCGACTTCCAACCGGAACTCAAGCCGGCCTAAACGGTGGTGTTATGAGGATGAGCCGGGTGACGCAATTCGGCTTCAAATCCGTTAGAAATTCCGAAGTTCAACTTCTTAGCCTCAGAAATTGGAGAAAATCATGAGTTGGCTCCCGAAGAAAACCGTTGTTGTTCCTGTTGATTTTTCGACCGCGTCAGCGGACGCCGTGAAGACGGCGTTGCCGTTGGTGGCGAAACCGGAAGATGTGCATGTCATCTACGTCACAGCTCCTCCAATACCATTCAATTACGCGGAGGGCTGGGCCTTGGATGATCCAAATACACGCATGAACGCGGCCAAAGAACACCTGGGCAAATTCCTAAGCAGCATTAACGCGAGCGGTATGACAACGGTTATTCGCGAAGGTGATCCCGGCTTGATCGTTGCCGATTACGCGGAAGAAGTTCATGCCGATCTGATCGTCATGCCGTCGCACGGCTACCACGGCGTGAAAAGATTGCTGTTGGGTTCGGTGACCGAACGTGTGTTGCGACACGCGAACTGCCCAGTCCTCGTTCTGAAGCGATCAGAAGCCTAGAGGCTGTTTAATAACTAACCCGACGCGTGAGCGCGAGGGCGAGGGCGATTCCACACGTGATTTCCCGACGCCCTCGCTTACGCTTTGGGTTAGTGATCCAGTTTTGAAACAGCTTCTAGCCATTGTCCTCCAAGTTATTGAGGACTCGTAGGACGGGCACTCTTGCCCGTCGTCTTACGAACTTAGGAGGGCACGAGTGTCCGTCCTGCGGATTTACTGACGGGACACGACATGGGAGTTCGGAATCTCGATGCAGTCCTTCGGCCTACCTGCGTGGCTGTTATTGGTGCGAGCAATTCAGTTGATTCAGTGGGCGGTACGCTTTGGAAGAATCTTGCAACCAGCGGATTTGCGGGCGAAGTGTTTCCAGTCAACTTGAAATGCGACTGCGTTCAAGGAGCGCCAGCGTTCGCTTCAATCAAACAAGTGCCGCGTGTGGTCGATTTAGCGGTTGTCTGTGTTCCTGCTCCTGTGGTGCCAGTCGTTGTGCGTGAATGCGGCGAAGCGGGCGTGCGAGCTGTGATCATTATCTCGGCAGGCTTTCGCGAAGCGGATGCCGCAGGGCGAGAGTTGGAAGCGGTCGTCCAAAAAGAAGCCGCTCGATTCAACAACCTGCGAATCGTCGGTCCCAACTGCTTGGGGGTCATCGTCCCCGAGCTAAAGCTCAGTGCGAGTTTTGCCGTTGGTATGCCGAAGCCGGGAAGCGTAGCGTTGCTTTCGCAATCGGGCGCGTTGTGTACCGCGATTCTCGATTGGGCGATTGAGCAGCAGATCGGATTCTCGGCCTTCGTGTCAGCGGGCAATATGCTCGACGTG
>CAIJTL010001664.1 GCA_903823545.1 uncultured Planctomycetaceae bacterium | reverse complement strand
GTACCGCTGACGTAACCGTGCTTCGGATCAAAGTCATATGCGTGTTCGCCGAAGCTCGGATAGTCGGGAGCGAGCGTGACGAAACCACGCTCGGCCAATTCGAGCGCGTATTTCAAACTCGCGTCACCGCGCACTCCCGCCGGTTCGTCTTTGCCGACATTCGTCGTTTGTTGCAGACAAAGCACCGCTGCCCGTCGTGGCATACGCGGCTCGCGTTTGCTTGCAGTTTCTCCATCAGGCGAGCCGTCTGTTGCTACGGGAAGAAACAAATACGCCGGAACTCGATCGGTCGCGTCCGACTGGTAAGTCAGTTTGCGACGAATCAGTTTGCCGACAGTGACATCCTCGATCACTTTCACATTGAGCGGGACTCGCTGCTGAGCATTCGGCAGCGGCCCAGTCACTCGCTGAAAGTGACGCAGCATGTGTTCGCGTCGCTGAACCCAGTCAGCAAGCGTCTTGACCTCGCGTTTCGTACCGTCACGATCGAGCACAAACGAAAGGTCTTGATGGTTCGGATAGTCCGGCAACATGGGCTGATCGTTGGCGACAGTCACGCTAGTGCGAGTCAACACACTGTTAATCAACACAATCGCAATCAGGACACGGCAAACGGTGATCATGGTCTGTCGGCTCCATTCCAATCGCGGTTCCGTCTTCTAGGCAGTCATCTTCTTCTATGCCGTCATCCGAAAAATCTCCGATCACAACCGGTGCGGTGAAGTCGAACTTGTCTCGGCCAGTCGTGTGAGACAACGCCTGCATGATTTGATTCACTCGTGCGGGACCGTCATAAGGTCCGGGAATAAACAGTGGCTTGCCATCTTTGCCATAAGTGAATTCGGTCGGACACTTTGATGCGTCAATCTCACCAAAGATTCGCGAACCGTCGATCCATTCACGATGAGGATCGAGGCCAAACGATTTGGCGTAAGCCACGGCCCCATCAGCCAGCTTTCTCACGTATTCCGGCGAGGCCTCTTCCCAGCCGTTGCCCCCTCTATCAAAACGACCGAGCAGCTCGTGCCAATGCCACTCAGAATTCGCGAAGAGCACGACATCCTTCACTCCGAGGCAGAAGACATCCAGAAGAAAGACCACCCCGGCAACTTGACCTTGTGGTCCACGGCGTCCGATCGCCGCGTAACCAATCCCCTGCGTCCACAAACTGGAACTCACACAAGCGGAGATCACTGGCCAGCTTTTAGCAATCGTCATTCGCCCTTGGTTTCCGGATGACTCAAACCGAGCGACGGCTCGTTTTTGCTCTTTGCGTTTTGCTCGATGAGCTTCCAACTTTTTCTTACGACGATTCTCGCTGACTGCCATTCGATGACCTCCTTGCTGGCATGAACGATCCCAACAATCACTGGGTCGAAATGTAGTTTGCGAAAAGGTGAACAGCGAGAGTCGTGTTAGCTCGTCGTGAGATTTTTGTGCTGAACTAATCTGGCATAACTAAAACCAAACAAGGCAGTCGCGGCGTAGAACTGAAAAGAGATGACTGTCATTAACCTCAACGGAGTTGCCACCGCG
>CAIJTL010001663.1 GCA_903823545.1 uncultured Planctomycetaceae bacterium | reverse complement strand
GCCGCAAACCGAGGAGGGAGCCGCGGATTATCTACGGATCAAACCGCGCTAGCTCCACAACTGGCGCATCAACGGCCACATCCCGTTCATTCGCATCGGACGGGCGCTGCGCTTTCGCAAGTCGGCCATCGACAACGCGCTCGCGCGGCAGACCCGCGTCATCGCTGGATGAGGAGGATAATCGCGACCGGCGCGGTCGGCATACAACCCCCATTTCCCCCCCTTCGGTCCGACTCAATGGCTCTTTCAGGGGCCTCCAGCAGGACAGACTCGCCGAAAAGCAGCCACGAAAAGAAAGAAGAAATCTTGGCAACACAGCTAGGAAAGCTACGCTCGCGAAAGATGAATCTCGCTGTGAAATCTTCCGAATCCTCCGATTACCGGAGTGGACTGAGACTTTTTTTTGCCGAAACACCGTCCACTGACGGACCGAAACCCCTCTTTCGTCTCCTTTTCCCCCGCAATACCCATTTCCCCGCCCTCCGGTCCGACTCAATGGCTCTTTCAGGGGCCTCCAGCAGAAAGCAAATTCCTAGAAAATAGACCGGACATGAAGAGCATCGTTTTAGCGTTTGGAGTTCTGTGCTTGGCCGGCCAAGGTTTCGGCGCAGATTGGAAACCGGTGCCCGGAGCGTTTCCAATGACGCGCTGGGCGAAGGATGTTTCGCCCGACAAGGCGCTCCCCGAATATCCGCGGCCTCAGATGGTCCGCAAGGACTGGCTGAACCTCAACGGGCTGTGGGACTACGCGGTGATCGGCCGAAACGATCCGCCGCCCGCGGTCTATCAGGGAAAAATCCTCGTTCCTTTCCCGATCGAGGCACCGCTTTCTGGAGTGGGCAAGAGGCTCAACTCCCTGCCGGGCCGCACCTATGCGAATAGCAGTTTGATCTATCATCGCAGTTTCGATGCGCCACCCCAATGGGCCGGTCGCCGCACGTTGCTGCACTTCGGCGCCGTGGACTGGGAGGCCACTGTCTATCTGAATGGGAAGCATCTCGGCGTCCACCGCGGCGGCTATGATGGTTTCTCATTCGATGTGAGTGACACGCTGAAGAAGGAGGGAACGAACGAACTGGTGGTCGCGGTTTGGGATCCCACTTTCGAAGGCGGCTATCCGCGCGGCAAGCAGGTGGATCGGCCGTCCAGCATCTGGTACACCCCCTGCACGGGCATCTGGCAAACCGTGTGGCTGGAACCGGTGGCGGCGGACCACATCGACTTCCTCCGCATCGTCCCCGATCTGGACACTTCGACCGTTCAGATCACCTGCAACGCCGCTTCTAACACCAGCTCCGCCGTGCGGATCACGGTTCTCGACGGCCAGGACACGGTTGCCGGCGGATCGGGCAAGGCCGGGGAAATCATCACGATCAAAGTGAAGGACGCGAAGTTATGGTCGCCCTCCAACCCGCATCTCTATGATTTACAAATCCGGATGGGCGACGACGAGGTCACCAGCTACTTCGGCATGCGCAAGGTGTCGATCGGCCCGGACAAGGATGGCGTTACCCGCATGCTGTTAAACAATGAATTCGTCCTCCACCACGGCGTGCTGGACCAGGGCTACTGGCCGGACGGCATCTACACCGCGCCGACCGACGAGGCGCTGCGCTACGACATCGAAGCCATCAAGCAACTCGGATTCAACCTGAGCCGCAAGCATTTGAAGGTCGAACCCGAACGCTGGTATTACTGGGCGGACAAGCTCGGTTTGTTAGTCTGGCAGGACATGCCTTCTAGCGGGGACGGCATCCACGCCAAGCCGCCCGCCTATCCCGAGTCCGATGCCCAACGGCAGGATCAGTTCGGGGTTGAACTGAAGGCGATGATCGGCGGGCGCTTCAATCATCCGTCCATTGTCTCGTGGGTGGTCTTCAATGAGGGCATGGGGTTGCAGAACTCCGCGGGCTACAAACTGGACGAGCCGATCCGCGCGTTCATGCGCCGAATGGCCGGGCTCGCCAGCGAGGACAAAACGCGGGCGATCAATGCCGAGAGCGGCGCTCCGATGGGCGCATACCAAGGTTGGAACGTGCTGGACATCGGCCTCGGACAGGTGATGGACGCCCATTGTTATGGCACCACGAAATGCATTTCTCCCACCAAGGAACGGGCCAGCGTCATCGGCGAGTATGGTTATGCGAAGTTTCTGGATGCGGTCGCCAAATACCGGCCGCTGGTTGCGAACCCCGGCATCAGCGGGCTGGTCTGGACGCAAATCACCGACGTGGAAAACGAGCGCAATGGTCTGCTTACCTATGACCGCGGCAAGTTCAATGAAGACCCGCAACAGGTGGCCGCGCAAAGCGCCATCCTGATGGATCGAAAGCCCGTGCCAAAATGAAGTCCGGATTCGTCCGAGGGTGATAAGAGCCCCGTCCCTTTATCCTTGTAACAGACCATTCAAAGCGTCGGACCTATCTCAGGCGCTAAAGACCAAGATGTGATGCTGGGCAAACCGATCTAGTAAACGGACGTTTGTTAATGACGCGGCTGCCGCCATGCGTTTGAGATCGGAGAACGTTTCGGGGAAGTCATAGGCAGCCACATGGTTGCAGGCTTCTTCGAGATGATCTGGCGGCACTGCCGTCCATTGGGTGCGCATGAAATTCAGGTAGCCTTCGATGAATTGCTCACGGGTCTGGCCCTCCTCGCGAACCATATCCACGAGGATGAACTGACCATCTTTGGCAAGCTTCGCCGCGCAGGCATGGAACAGATCCTGTTTCATCTTTGCATCAAAGTGATGCACGGCATACCCACTGAAAATGACATCAAAGGATGCTTCTGTGGTCTGCACCGCTTGGAGCATATCCTGATGATGCAGCGCCACATTATCGAGACCCTTCAAATACTGAAACGCCTCCGTCAAAGCGGCTTCCGAAAGATCCACACCCACATACCGGCTGGGCGTAGCCGTTTTGAGACAGGGAGCAATAAAACGGGTGTTCCCACAGCCAAGATCAAGGATCGAATAAAGGCCACGCGCGCGCCGCCGACTCAACAAGGCCGTGATCTGCGCGTAGATCTCACGATGAAACATGTAGTTCATCTCCGAGATGGAATCATAGAGGGTCCAAGATTTGCGGAAAATGGTGGTCTCGTCGGTGGCTTGATCAGGCATGCGACCTCGAAGAGAGCATCAATCCAACGGACTGCCAAGCACCAGCAAACGAATACCACACAATGACTTTTGTGGGAAAGCTGATCCAAGTCAAAATTTGATGGCTGCAAGGGCGGTAGCGTCGTTGCCTAATGACAGGTTTCGTTGGCTGTTACCCGTGACCACGCTGAAGTCTCCGACATCCTGATCTGGAAGGAAAGTCGATGACCTTAGAGGGATGTATTTGAGGCGTAATTTGGTGCCGGGGTAATGGGTTTCGGTGGCGTTGAGTTCTTCGCAGAGGTGGGCGACGACGGCGTCGTGGACGGGGTTG
>CAIJTL010001662.1 GCA_903823545.1 uncultured Planctomycetaceae bacterium | reverse complement strand
TCGAATTCAGTTGGGGCGCGACCGAAGTCAAGCCGCCCAAACTTGCCGATGCGATCGTCGAAGTGACCGAAACAGGCAGTTCATTGCGAGCCAACAATCTGCGAATCGTCGATGAAGTCTTGCGGAGCACCACTCGTTTCATCGCCAACAAGAGTGCGTTCGCCGATTCATGGAAGAAGGGGAAGATCGACAACATCGCGTTGATGCTCCAAGGCTGCCTCGCTGCCGAAGGTAAGGTCGGCTTGATGATGAACGTCCGCCGGGCCGATTTGGAAAAGGTGCTCAAGCAGCTTCCCGCGTTGCAAATGCCGACGGTCTCGTCGCTGTCTGATCCCGACTGGGTAGACGTCAACACGATCGTCGACGAGTCGCTCGTGCGAACGATCATTCCGCAACTCAAAGCTGCGGGCGCTCGCGGTATCGTTGAGTACGGCATCAACAAGATCATCGACTGACAGAGTTCGTAGTTCCGCTTTGAGGCGGTATTGCGACCAGGCCGCCCCAAGGCGGAACTACGAACGCATCATGTCCATCACTGTTTTCAAACTCGGTGGCAGCCTCTTGGACCTCCCGGACTTGGCGGTTCGGCTTCAAAATGCGTTCTCAAAGCTTGGTAATGATCGGCCGCTGGTAATCAGCGGCGGCGGCGATGCAGCCGATATCGTTCGTCGCTGGCATCGCACTTTTGGACTGGATGAAGAGCGATCGCACTGGTTGGCGCTGGACGCCATTCGCCTCAATCAGCGATTGCTGCTTGAGCTTATCCCGAAGTTGGAACTCGTCCCAACGCGTCAAGCGGCTCAGGTAGCGTTGAGCCATGATCGCATCCCGCTGCTTGATCTGGCCGAATTTGTGCGGACAGAGGAAGCGTTAGTCGAACCGACCGAGTGGTTGCCGCATTGCTGGGACGTCACCAGCGACTCACTCGCAGCTTGGGTTGCAGCGCGATGGCCAGCAGATCGACTAATTCTGCTGAAGTCCGTCGACCTGCCTGATGCTCAAACTGATGATTCAGAACAACTCGCCAGCGCGGGTTTGATCGACTCATTCTTTCCGCAACTGACGAATTCAATCCCCACGATCGAATGGATCAATCTCCGGCAAGAGGGGGACATCAATTGGCAACAGCTCAATCGTTGAGAGTCACAAACGAACTGAACTTCATCCAGAAACCAGTGATTTTCACTTCACCCCACTGAGGCACGCTCAGTGGGGTAGTCTCCGCGAACTTTCACGCGAGCGGACTTGCGCTGCCGTCTGGCGAGACGGACCACGGAGTCCAAACGAGTGCGACTTGGTTGATCGTGATGTCGGATTTCTTTGGTTGCAGAGTGATCTCTTCCAACGACAACGCCTCAGCGTCCAACACGGACTGAATCTTCTCCGATTCTGTTTTGAATTCGGCATCGAGATCAACCAAGCGTTGCTGCACCGCTTCGACGTTTTCTTCCGCGTAACCAACGTCCGATCGTTCCTTCGCAAGCTTACTCGCGGACCGAACGGAGCTCGCAGCACGTCCGATATTTGTTGTGGTGATTGTTCTCTTTCCCATGAACGCACCGAGCAACGTCGTTCCGATCGAAATCGCGGTTCCCCAGATTTGCGATGTGGCTTGATCCTCTTCTTTCGCTTTGCGTTGCTCGGCTTTGCGAAGCTGCTCCTGAAGTCCGGCCACCTTCGGAGCAAACTTTTGGCGAAGCTTCTCGACTTCCCGATCACGTTGCTCACGAAGCGATTGCCCCAACCGCGTGCGAAAGTCAGCTTCACTCTCACCGGGACGAGAGACCTCTTTGGGCGACTTACACTTCCAACACGTGAGTCGATGGACTCGATAGAGATGGTCCTTCAACGCGGTTGTGAGTGCAGCAAACTTCTTTGGTTTCGCAAGATCGCTGGGGAGTGCCGCGAAGTGCGCTGCGGCGGCTGGAGTCTTTTCCAAATCAGGCGGACCATCGTGCGACAGTTCGCCAGTATCCCACGGATCGAGTGCGATTTCGTCGGCGACTGATACCAGAATTGAGATCGAATCCCACACGTCGATTCCCGCAGAAGCCTGTGCGAAATGAACTTTCGCGATTCCCAATAACGTAGGACGATAGACAAACTTGTCACTGTTGTCCGGTTCGCCGCGAGCGGGAATAAAGTACTCGGTAATCTCCGGAGGCAACACCGGATGATGCTCGGTCACTCCCTCGGATGACGAGGATTTAATTCCCGCGAACGCCGTGGCGGTGGCAGACGGAGTTGGCAGCGAATCGCGCCGTTCTTGCATCAGCGAATCAATTTGATCGCGTGACAACGGGCCTCGCAGATACGACAGCGACCAGCGCGTTTGAAACAGCGATGGCTCGGCGTCATGGACGTTGTTCATCAGGAAGACTCGCTTCCCAAGTCCCGACAACATGCGGTCCATCTGCTCGCGATCGAACCGAGTGCCAGTCGCTGCGGAAGCACCTTCGAGTCCGTCGAGGACACGAGCTTTGTCCCGCTCAGTCTGTAATCGCCCGAGAAACCAGGTGCCGCAGTTCGACAGTCCTTTGTAATCGAGGTCCACCGGATTCTGTGTGGCGAGCACCACGCCCAATCCGAACGCACGAGCTTGTTTCAAAAGCGTCAACATCGGCATCTTTGACGGCGGATTCGCGATCGGCGGGAAGTATCCGAAGACCTCATCCATGTAGAGCAAGCAACGGAGCGCACTGGTTCCAGACTGCGAGCGCATCCAGGCCAGCACTTCATTGAGAAAGATCGTGACGAAAAACATCCGCTCGCTGTCGGACAAGTGCGCGATCGACAAGATCGACAATCGCGGCTTCCCTTCTGGTGTCCACAACAGCCGTTGAATGTCGAGCGGCTCACCTTCTAACCACGCGGAGAAACCTGGGGACGCGAGCAGATTGTTGAGGCTCATCGCCAACGCGAAGCGATCTTGCGCCGAATAAAACGATTCAAGATCCATCACGCCGACCTTCTTGAACGACGGCGTTTGTATCTCGCGAATAAGCTGACCGAGGTCGAGGTTTTTCCCCTCTCGCCACGCTCGATCAAAGATGATCGTCAGCAGAATGTGCTCACGGCTTCGAATTGGGTCTGCATCAATACCGAGCAGCGCCAACAAGCCAGCGGCCGCACCGGCCACTCGTTCTCTCATCGCATCGCTGTTGTCGAGCACCGCTTGCGGGGGAACACCGAAAGATCGGACGACAGTGAGCGGCAATCCGGCCCGACTTCCCGGCGTGTAGATCGCGATATCACATGCCTCGCGAAACTTGGCAATACGCGACGGGTCTTGATCCCACTCGGCCAGTCCCGCTTTCCAATCACTCGCTGACTGCGCGGCAAATTGATCGGGCGTCTGACCGTGTCGAGTTGCCTCAGCCGGATCAACCCAGGGACGAAAATCTTCCGCTCGAAGTTGTGGGAACGTCAGCAACAAATTGCCCAGATCGCCTTTCGGATCAATGATCAATGCCGGAATGCCATCGATCGCCGCCTCTTCGAGCAGACTCAAGCAAAGCCCCGTCTTGCCACTGCCGGTCATGCCGACTACGACCGCGTGTGTCGTCAAATCTTTCGCGTCATACAGCAAGTATTCTGGTTTCGGTCGTTGTGATTCGAGTGAGTAGTGCTTACCGAGATAAAGCTGCCCGAGCTTTTCATACTCTTGGTTGGCCATAAGAAATCCGATCCGTGGAATGTGGCAACGTGAAGAAGTGGCGGTCCAAGATAGTTGTTACGCCGACTTCTTTGAAATGTTTGTCCGCAGATGACGGACCGACTTTTTCGAAGTGCTCGTATTTTTCAGAATGATGCGTCAGAGACAACGACGACCGAGCGCCCGACTTAAAACGGCAACGTAGAACGGCTCACCAGGGTCGTTCGTTCGGGCCTGGAGACCCGAACTACAAAAACGAAGGCACCACAGAGTTGATCGCATGCGGTATAACTCAGCCCGGTTCAACTTCGCATCAGTAACACGGAAAACAAAACGGCATGTCTGCGGAAAAGACGACGGGGCTCGTGATTCGGCAAGCGGACTTCAGTGAGTCCAGTCGCGTCGTTACGTTTTTTACTCGCGACTTCGGGAAGATTTCGACGGTGGCCAAAGGAGCCAAGCGGCTCAAGGGGCCGTTTGAAAGTGCCCTTGATCTGCTCGCGGAATCTCGCCTAGTGTTCCTGCGGAAGTCCTCTGGAGGACTGGACATTTTGACGGAATGCCAATTGATGGCTCGGTTCCGTCCGCCCGAACGCAACCTCAATAGCTTGTACGGCGGATACTACGTTGCCGAGTTGTTAGCTGGTCTGACGGAGGAGTACGACCCACATCCCGTTTTGTATGACGAGGCAGTGATCACTCTGCGGCGCCTGACTGAAGAAGCGGACTTCCGCTGGCCAGTGCTCCGATTCGAAGTGGTCACACTGCGAGAAATCGGCCAGATGCCCGACTTTCGAGCGTGCCTTTACTGCGGACGAGCGG
This sequence comes from uncultured Planctomycetaceae bacterium, assembly GCA_903823545.1. Taxonomy (GTDB): domain Bacteria; phylum Planctomycetota; class Planctomycetia; order Planctomycetales; family Planctomycetaceae; genus SXKJ01. The sequence continues at coordinate 3,065 of CAIJTL010001662.1, read as the reverse complement.
TGGTCGATTACACCAACTATGTCTTCTGGGTTTCACAAGGAGGATTGCTCTGCCCGAACTGTCGCAAACCGGAGTATGCTGCCCACCCCATTCATGGAATGACGCTGCACCTGTTTGAACAACTCGCCGCCGAGACTGCTCCGCCGAATCCCACCGAACCGATCCCTGCCAAATATCTGCAAGAACTCCGACAACTCCTGACCGCCTCGATCTGCCAGCCTTTCGACAAACGTCCGAAAATGCTGTCGTATCTTCCCTTCTGATCTCGCTCGCCCTCAAGTCTTGTCAGTCCTGATCTTGAATTTGAACTCTCAAATTCAAGTTCGCATATCTCACGTCGTTGCCGCCAATACCTCGAAGCGCCAGCCAACTCAGTCTCTCCGGCTGATGGACGACTCATGTCTTCACACACCATTTCCTCAGTAAAGACTCGTTTCACTGCGACGCCAACGGCGTTTGTCGCGATCATGCTCGCGTTCTGCTTTGCGATCAGCGGCTGTGCCTCGCTGAAGCAACCGGTTGCGCAGAAACAGACGCAGACACCAGTCACGCTGGCTCAATGGAGTTGGGGCAAGAACGTCGATCTGAAGAAGAAAAACGCCGATCCTTTTGTCACACAGGAAGGCGAGCAGGAAGATCAAGCAGACGCCGATGCGGCTAACGATGAAGTCACCGTTGTCGATCCAGAGACAGGAAAAGAAAAAGAAGCGGATGCACCGAAGTCGAAAGAGCCGCGGCGAATTTGGGGGATCGGCAAGAACGCCAGCCAACCACCTGAGCCGAAGCGACCCATCGAGCCTACCGAACCGAAATCAAAATCGTCTTGGTTCACCAAGACCCCGTCAAATAGCAGCACAATTTCGCACACACCCGTGGTCGTCGACGAAGCCGAAGAACGACGACGCAAGGCTCAGTACGAACAGGCCGAGGCGCTCTACAAAGAGGGTAACCTCGCCGAAGCGGAAGCCGTGCTGAAGCCTCTGACCAAGAAAAAGAAAAACTTCTGGTCCAGCCTAAAAATCTGGAGCGCCGATCCGGGAACTCGCGAAGAACACAACCGAGTCCGTGAGGACTCGCTCTTCTTGCTCGGTGAAAGTTACTTCAAACAAGAACGCTTCAGCGACGCAAAGGGAAACTATGAAGCGTTGCTGAAGGACTATCCTTCGACTCGGCATCTCAACGTGGCGACGCGACGTCTGTTCGTAATTGGCAAAACTTGGCTCGGAATGCCCGACTTCGCGACGACCAGCGACGTCACGCCAGTGAATGTCGAAGATCCACGTTCGACACCGCAACCGAAGAAACAAAAGCCACCACACTCTGCGATCCTGGTTCCGAACCTCACCGACAAAACTCGCCCAGCATTTGATACGCCGGGACACGCGCTCGAAGCACTCAAGTCGATCTGGTTGTATGACCCACGCGGCCCGCTGGCCGATGACGCGATCATGATGACCGCCAGTCATTACCTGCGAGTCGGCAACTACCAAGAAGCCGATCGTTACTTCTCGATGCTCCGCGAAGAGTATCCGAGCAGTCCGCACTTACAGACATCGTTCGTACTCGGCTCGCACGTGAAATTGATGAGCTACCAAGGTGCCGACTACGACGAGAAGCAACTCGAAGACGCCCGCCGATTGAAAGAGAGCACGCTCCGCTTGTTCCCGAACTTGCCGGAGAAAGAGCGGCTCAAGGATGAACTCGCTCGCATCGAAGAGGCTCGTGCTCAGCGATATTGGGAGCTGGTTGAGCTGTATCGTCGCAAGGGAAAGCCCAAGGCGATGGTCATCTACTCGGAAGACCTCTTGCAGAAGTACCCGAATTCCAGTTATGCCCCCAAAGCCCGCGAGGTGTTAGCGGAGCTGCGACCGGATCTGTTGGAAAAGTATCCCGGCCTGCAACCCAACCCCCGCAGAAAGACACGTCCCGCAAAGGCATCGGATGATGATGACGACTCGTCAGGAAGTGCGACGCTCAAAGTCAGCGATGCTCGATAGCTTTCGCAGCATCCTGTTGATGCTCTCGCTTGTGACGGTCACGACAGCGATCACTGGCTGCGGCTATGTCATCGGTTTTCCGCACGATCAACAGATTCGGACGGTCGAAGTTCCGATGTTTGAATCGACGTCGTATCGGCGTGGTCTCGACCTGCAATTGACCGAAGCGGTACAGAAGCAAATTCAACAGCGAACCCCCTTCCGTGTCGTGAAGGAAGATGGCGATACCCGTTTGACCGGTCGCATCATCGACATGCGAAAGAGCGTCCTCGGGGAGACTCGCAACGATGACCCGCGCGAGCTGCAAGTGAACCTCGCTCTCGAAGTGGTCTGGGAAGATCTGCGAGCAGGCAAGATCCTCGCTCAAGAGCAAATCCCCCTCACCCCCGGCATGGCCTCCCTTCGAGCCCAAGCCGAATTCGCCCCCGAGGTCGGTCAATCCCTCGCCACCGCGACGCAACAAGCGATGAACCAAATGGCCCGCCACGTCGTGGACCTCATGGAAACGCCGTAGCGAAAAATCTCTGCGAGTTCACTTCACGAGACGGTTTGTTGGAGCCTGTGATTCGGGGACGCTGGTCGCAACGAGTTGGCACCGTTTGTATGCCGCTGATCTTGCCCCATTCATAAATCACCACTTCGACGATCTGCTGAGATGCATTGATGGCCGATCTAGCTGACACGCGCGAGTCAATTTCTCCAAGTGATTCATCGTCATCGAGTGACCCCGTCGTGATGCCGGATTCGAATGCCGCTGCGGAGGGAATCGGTCGGACGGTTTTGGAAGCGACGTTGTCGGAGACGGGTGAAGAGGCTTTGGAGGTTCGGCAGCGGTCGGGGGCTGTGGGAGTTGGTTTCAAGATTGGGCCGTACCAGTTGGTTCGCAAGCTGGGTCAGGGTGGGATGGGAGCCGTTTATGAGGCTCAGCATACGAAGCTCGACAAGACGTTTGCGTTGAAGGTGTTGCCGCCGGGGTTCGCGTCGAATGCGGCGGCGTTGTCGCCGTTTGAGCAGGAGATGAAGGCGGTCGGCAAGCTCGATCATCCCAACATCATTCGGGCGACGAAC
>CAIJTL010001661.1 GCA_903823545.1 uncultured Planctomycetaceae bacterium | reverse complement strand
GTCTGCAGGCCAGCGACATAGGCGGTGGAGACGTAATGAATGTCCTTAATTCCCGATTCACGGCACAGATCAATCATATTCTGCGTGCCATTCAGGTTGGTCCGCCACGGTTCACCCGCACGGTCCTTCCCGTAGAATTCAAGAATCGCTGCGCTGTGAATGATGCTGCTGCAGTTGTCGGCAACCCATTCGGTCTCTTCGGGGCTCAGGCCAAAACCGGGCTCAGCAATGTCACCGGAAAGCACAACCGGTCGCGGCAATGCCCGACCCAGTTCCCGCTCCCAATGCTGAAGGATCTCTTCCATCCTGTCGCGAGGCGATTGTTTTCGAGATGGCCGGACAACGACCGCCCACTCATGGCCATGCAGAAGCAAGTCGCGAACCAGGTATCGTCCCACCAAACCTGTGGCACCGGTCAAAAGCGTATACATCGTGTTCCCTGGCAAGGTTATCGAAGTGAACTACATCGCGTCCGAGAACGCTTATGGAGCAGAATCACATTGAACCACAAAAGCAAAAAAAACAAAGAAAAATCGGCACTTATGTTCACTGACGAGGCGAAACTCCATCAAGAGATGACAGAGTCTCCCAGACCACTAAGAGCCCCCAATATTCACTTTTTCGCAAAAACGTCAACTCTCCAAAGCCTCTTCCCGGCAAGCCGCCGGGGGAGATCCCACCGGGAGAATCACCAGCAAGATCGCCACAAGTCCTTTCATAACAATCAGTTGCAAACTCTGATCGATGGGGAATTGTGGTCTGTTTCAGAAATCCACTGTCGGCAGTTTCTGCCGGTTTGTCGGCTTCATGCTTTTCGGACACGCTCGCCGCTGACTTCAGAGAATTCCCAAAGCGGTGGTCGCGCGTGCCAAACACGAGATTCCCCAACACGCGAATTCGGCGTGGCCGTGGCAAATCCTGACAACCCTCATTTTCCGGATGTCTCTCAGTTCTTTCCTGAACGCTGCGCCAAGTCGTCCATGGGCATTCAAATCTCTAATCCGGCTTTCGACATCGGGAAAATGTGTGTCCCTGACGTTTCCTCCGGGCATACTTTGACCAGAGGGAATTCATCTTCGTCGCTTTCATTCGATCCGGGCAGGTACTTTTGCAGGAGGTGTGAAACGATGAACACCTCCCCGAGTCAATATTCTTTGAACACGTAGTTTTGAACCACCGCCATCGACTTCTCTTCGGACTTCCCCAATGCACAAGTTCTCAGGCGTCATTCCTCCAGTTGTTTCTCCGATGAAGTCGGCCGACCAACTTGATGTCGAAGCCGTTGATCGTGTCGTGGAGCATCTGATTCAGGGGGGCGTCTCAGGCTTGTTTGTTCTGGGGACGACCGGTGAAGGCCCCTCGCTGACGTATCAGATGCGTTACGAAATGGTTGAGCGAACCTGCGAACACGTCAAGGGCCGAGTTCCGGTTCTCGTTGGTGTGACTGACACCAGTCTGGCTGAGTCCATTGCCCTGGCGGAGCATGCGGCGGCGTGCGGTGCAGCGGCAATCGTGGCGGCAGCGCCGTTTTATTTTGACGTCTCTCAGTCCGCTTTGGAGGCATGGTTTCGTGAGCTTGCAGACCGGTCTCCTCTGCCAGTGATGCTGTATAACATGCCGTCGTGCGTCGGCGTGACGCTTGATCTGGAAATCGTCGATGCCCTGTCTCATCATCCGAACGTGGCAGGCATTAAGGACAGTGGCGGCGACTGGACTTACTTTCAGGCACTCTGCGACAAGCATCGCGATCGTGAAGACTTTGTCATCTTCATGGGGCCGGAGGAGTTGTTAGCGGAAGCCGTAGCGGCCGGTGCGAATGGCGGCGTTTGCGGTGGAGCCAATCTGCTCCCACAAGTTTACAGTCGACTTTATCTGGCCGCCGTGCGAAAAGACGCCGTGGAGATCGCTCATTGGAAGCAAACCATTGCGGACATGTTTGCCTCCGTCTATCGCGACGACGAGCAGCGAATGAAACTGATCCCGGGTCTGAAACTGGCGATGGAAGAGTGCGGACTGTGCAGTGGAACCGTGGCTCCTCCGCTGATGGCTGTCACGGAATCGCATGCTCGACGAATTCGCGGTTCTATTCCGCGACTTCTGGCGGCCTGTGAATACTCCACCGTCGAGGCCTGATTGTTGTCGCAATGAGTTTTTGCATTTGGAGTCCCCGC
>CAIJTL010001660.1 GCA_903823545.1 uncultured Planctomycetaceae bacterium | reverse complement strand
GCACAGCCGGAGCCGCACTCGCGTTTGCAAATTTTAATTCCGACTCGCTGCCCGACGTCATCATCGGAGAAGACGCAGAGGCCGCCACACTAACACTCGGCACCAACCAGCTTTTCGGAGCACACATCGATCTCGGATCAGGCGGATTTACGAACGTGAATTTCGGTCGCGTCGAACTCGGCACGATTCGTGGTCGAATTTTCGTTGATACGAACGCCAATGGCGTCCGCGATCCTGGCGAGGACGACGGCTTCGGCGGCTTGCAAGTTTTCGTGGATCTCAACCGCAACGGACGCCGCGATCCTTACGAACCATCGGCAGTCACGGGAGGTGATGGTGGCATCTTTACGATCAATGGCGTCGCGCCGAACAAGGCACACATAGTCGTCGCGGAGTCTCCTCCGGGAACGCTCAGCACGGGGCCGTTCGGTTTGCAGTTCGGGCCTCCTACTTTCGTATCCTTCTTCAACGGAAGCCCCAGCCCCAGGTTTGTTGGCGATCTGCTCGCGACTGATGATTTCGATGGCGCTCCCGAGATCATTGTTGTGACTCCGATTAGGAATAGCTTCACGATCATCAGCAACTTCAACGGCGCGGGCAGCACCCAGACGGTCGCCGTCGGGCTGAAACCGACCGCAATCCGCTTGGGAAATCTCAATGGGAATAGTCAGTCCGATATGGTTATCGCGAACAATCTCGGCAACTCGCTGACGGTGTTCTTAGATAGGAACTTCGCAACGTCCACCACAATTTCAGGAATCACGAACCCGCGTGCTATCGAGTTGATCGACGTTAATAACGATGAGAGGCTCGATGTCGTCGTCACCAGTAGCAGTTCCGGCGTGTTGACGATACTGACCAATGATGGCTTTGGCGGATTCACCAACAGCACTCTCACGGTGACCGGAGCCGATAGCGGTGAAGACATCGCGCGAGCGGACATCGACGGCGACGGCGATCAAGACCTCGTGTTCATCGACTCGTCGAACGACAAAGCGTTCGTTTTGCGCAACAACTCCGATGGGACGCTGACGCACATCGGCACCATCACGACCGGAGACAATCCGGTCTCGCTCGATAGCGCCGATGGCTTTGATCTTGATACCGATCAGGACTTCATCCTGACGACTGCAGGAGACCAGACAATTCAAGCGTTGCTCAATGACGGCAGCGGCAACTTCGCCGCCGTCACGATAGCAACGCTGACTAACATTCCGGGGGCGATCGACTTCAACGTTCAACGCCGCAACATTGCGGTGACGTTGCCGGACCAAATGGTCTTGGCCCTCTTTCAAGTGAACCCTAATGGGACGCTCCAACCGCCAAGATTTGTCGCAGCCACTGGTGGCCAAGACAGCGTACTCTTGGCAGACGTCAACAAAGATGGCAAAGACGAACTGATTTCAACGGACTTCGACAACGGGGCGCTCAACATCAACGACGATTGGACCTCGCCCATTCCGGGAACGTTCGAGGTTCGTCTTGATCCCGGCGAGACACTTGAAGGTTTGGCGTTTGCCGCGCAAAACCTGAGTTCGACGGAAATCATCCTGAACGGCAACGATCTGCAAATCCACGATATCCTCGGCAGCGACTCCGACGATGACTGGTCGCTGACGATCGACGCTGACAGCGTCACTTTGCACAGCAACAATCCCAATGAACTACTGACTTCGGGGATCGCGGGGGCCACCGGCAGCGGAACCGACAGCCTGACGATTCCGCTTGCTGCTTTCAGTGGCGGGATCATCTTCAACGGCGGAGCGGGTGCTGACACGCTGACGCTGAATGTCACCGCTGGGTTCTCACGCTCGATCACGTTCAATGGTGGTGACCCGACGAGTGGCAGCGGCGACACATTGATCCTGCAAAGCGGCGACAAGTTCGATTCCGTGACGTACTCATTCACGGACGCCAGCAG
>CAIJTL010001659.1 GCA_903823545.1 uncultured Planctomycetaceae bacterium | reverse complement strand
TCAAGGTCTCGCACAAACAACCCGCCGATTCCGTCTCCGGCAAGGTTTGAAGCATTGCTGATGAAGGCGATCACCTCGCCATTGGGGCTGACGATGCTGGAGTATGACGAGAGATTGGCCTGCTCGCCCGGACTGCTAACACTGACACGTGTCGTCGTTCCCAGGAGCAAATCACGAACGAAGACGTCTGTAGAATCATTCGTGTCCCCTTCAACCAAGTTATTCGCCGAACTGTCAAACGTCACGAATCGCCCATCCGCACTGATGGACGGCGAATTGGAATGTCCATTCGCTTGCTCGCCATTCAAACCAACATTGATTCGCGTGGTCGTCCCTGTCTGCAAATCACGCACGAAGATGTCTTGAGCGGCGTTCGTGTCACCGGGAACGAGGTTGTTCCCGTAACTCGCAAAGGCGACATACCGCCCATCAGCGCTGACGCTCGGCTTCTGTGCAAAGTCCCCGCCGCTCGCACTGTCAGGTGGAGCAATTTCCGGAGACACAACCGTGACCGCTTGGATGCCAGAGCCTGCCGCCGCTCCTTCATTGGCATTCATGACTCCGACCGTGAATGCTTTCTCAATGGATTCTCCACCAGAATCGGTGGACCGAACGCGAATCCGATAGCCGCTCTTTGTTTCAAAGTCGAAGACCGCATTCGTCAGCAACTGATTGCCACTGATCGTGAACGCTCCGTTGTCCGCGTCCCCGTCCCCACTGACGAGTGAGTAAGAGAAAGTCTCATTCGCGTCTGCGTCAGCCGTTCCGAAATAATCCACCAGCGTTCCAACCGTGCTGTTCTCAATGACGTAGCCATTAGGCAATCCGAGATCCGTCGGAGCCAAGTTCAATGCGTCGTCATTCAAAATCGTCCCGCTGGCCGTCGCAGTGGTGATTGTCGCGCCATTGCTGGGATTCGACAGCGTGACCGTGAAACCTTCGTCTCTCTCGATAATTGCATCGCCCGAGACACTAACCGTGATGACTTTCGAGGCTTCGCCAGCACTGAATGTCACTGTCCCGGAAGGAAGTGTTCCGTCAAAGTCACCTGCATCGGCTGAATTCGTGCCGCTACCAGTGACGGCATAATGCGCGGTGGCAATATCATTTGCGTTGCCTGTGCGTGTCACCGTGAAAGTGAAATGCGTATCGCCAGTATTCCCCTCTGCCTTCGGCGCAGATGTAGAGGTGATCGCAAAATTAGATGTCGCATTCTCGGATCGAAACGCGAACCCAGCGGGATAGCCGTAGCCTTCATAACTAGCGAAGCCGTAGACGAAAGCCCCAAATGGTTGTGCCCCAATCAATGTGTGTGCCTCTTGAGTGATCGCAATTTGAGTTCCTGAAAAACCACTTGATCCGATCACACTGAATTGTTCTGCCGGAATTGAGACACCATCCAACTGAATGCTCGCAACCGCATCGGATGGAACAATGATGTTGACGTACTGGCTTGTGAAATTCGGTATTGGCGGGGTGAGGATATAGTGGTTTTGGAAATGTGTGTCTGACGGAACTAGCATCATAAAAGGGTCGCCAACGCGGTCATCGAAACTTGAGCCATGGGAATATTGTGCAACTAATATCGGTTTGTCCGCAGTGATCTCGCTGGCATTCGACAAAATGGTTTCCGCAACTTGTCCCTGATTCAAGGTTGCTAGAACTTCACCATTCAAACGCACCACCGTTTCATTTTGATCTGCCACAATGCGAAATGTGTCGCCAAGCCTTGAGGCCAGTGGCATCGTCAAAAAGGTCTGTCCCCACTGAGAGGTGGGAAGTAGCTGCTCGACAATATGGTCAGCGGCGACTGCATTTGCCGGTATGTTCGCTAGTGCGTGCCCGCCGAACACTGCGACGGGTGCCGAAGCTCGGACGATCGTTCCAGAAAGGTCGCCAGGTGCCGATGTGTTTTGAAGCTGATAAGTCTGCCCTTGGTTCAGATTGATCGAATAGGCAACGCCGGCCTCATGCTCCAATGTTGAGACTGAAGGAGTGATGGATACGGTCGTGTTATCTTGTGTTGCGACTGCAAACTCCGAGCCGTTGAAAACATTTACGTTGGGCGCAGCCAAGATGATGTAGTCGGTATCAAGTACATCTGTCGGCAGCCCTAAAAACGCTTCGCTAGTAAATGGAATTCTGCTGACGCCGACCACGGCGACTTCGCTGACGGCTTCAACGTGAATTCCTTTGTTTGAAACGTCATCGTTTGAATTTCCGAGCGAGGCATCTTTCGGTAATTCGATCGTCACCGATTGATTCGCGAGCAGATTGAAGTGGGAGACAAAATCTAACCCTGGTATCGAAACACTTCCGGAGGTCTCTGTCTCAGAGCTGATGACTAATTGAAGGCTTTCAAAAACGCCGTCAAAGAAACCTTCGTAGTTCTTGGGAAAAGCCAACCAGAACTCCGTGCCACGATGATCTCGTGGATTCAAGCCTCCAGCCGATGCTTCGGTTACGTTAATTGTGAATACTTCATCGAACATTAGCCCT
>CAIJTL010001658.1 GCA_903823545.1 uncultured Planctomycetaceae bacterium | reverse complement strand
GAATTGGCGGAGGGTGACATTGTCGGTCATGGAAGTTCGCGCCCGCCAATTCTGAATTCTGCGGTGCCTGACCCCTCATTCAAACGGGCTGATTTCAACGAAGGAACAACTCAGTCGGTGAGCAAACCGGTTGCTAGCGACCATGCAGCAGCAGCCAGTCAGGTGGGCGTCAAAACAAATCGCGGACTGATCGGTGTTAGTGTGGCTCTCGTCGCGGTGCTGTTGTTTGCCGCTTGGCTGAATCGCAGTCCAAATCAAGACACGAAATCGAGTGCTTCGACTCACCAGTTGACGACGGCCGCGAGTGTTGTGAAATCGGATGTTGCGAAGAGTGACGATTCACCGAGTTCATCCGCTGCAACGAAACAGATTGCTGCCGTGACTGGCTCCAAAATCGGTGATAACACGAAACCGAACAATCAACCCGTCGAGGCTGATCCGGTTTTAGAAACCCATCTGCAACGAGCGGATCAGGAAGCGGGATTTGAGGTCCTGAGTCAGAAATCGATGCCTCTTCGTGCGAAGGACAAGCTGCAATTTCATGTGACGTTGAATGGGCTGAGTTATGTTTATCTATACCTCATCGACACGACGGGGACTCCCACTCGGCTGTGGCCAGAGACATCGGAAGGGCTTCACCAGCAGCAACCGGTGAAAGAGGTTTGGGCACCGCCGCTCGCGGACGAAGGCCGGAAGCAGCGGATGTATTTTTTGGACGCACTCAAAGGACATGAGACGGTCTTGGTCGCAACCTCGTTGAAGCCGTTGACTCAGGCTGATCTGCAAGTCGTTGATTCGCTGCGTGTGAAGCCTTCCGTGGTTAAGGGAAATAAACCGCAGCTCATGGCGTTTGGGCGAGAGGACCGCGATCGGGGTTTCGGTGGGACCGTTGAGACCGACAAAGTCTTGCCTGTTGAAATTGAAGACTTCACCGAGCGGCTGAGTCATATCTTCGACAGCTATACCGGAATTGTCTTTCCTCACGAGTGAAGTCTCATGCGAGCGAACTGCCTATACGTAGCCGTCACGCTCCGCGTGACGAGCCGGACGTTGATCAGAGCTTTGGGGAGGGTCCAGCACGTCACGCGGAGCGTGACGGCTACGCACCTGTGGCTGCTATGTGCCTTCGTGATTGAGTTGCACTTGGGCAACGGGTTGGTGATTGCTCAAGACCGTGGGCGGGACTTGTTGTCTGCGGAAGAGTTTTTTCGACGAGGCGCTTGGGCACAGGCGGATGACAAGTTTGCTCAAGTCTTGGCGAGTGTCACGCAAGGACCGTCCTCAGACGAAAAGGTGCGAGTGCGACGGCGCTGTTTGTTGATGTTGGCGGAAACCAATCGGCGATTGGGGCAGCATTCGGATGCGCTGAGATACGCGATTGAATACCGCGAAGAACTCAAAGCGGTTTCGAACGCCGACTTCAAAGAGTTCTTACAGCAAAATGCGATCGGGATTGCGGAATGCCAGATCGCGTTGGCCAACTTTTCGGAAGCACGTGCCACGCTGGAAGAGTTGTTGGCGAATCGATATGGGAAGCTCAAAGACCTGCGAAAGTTACCTGTGCTGGTCACGTTGGCAACCGTCGAACATCTGACTGATCACGCGGAGTCAGCGGCGGAACATTGGCGTGAAGCGGAAAAGCTGGGACGCGACTTTCTCAAGCAATTTGAAAAGAGCCTGAACCCCGACGAGGGGGTCTTGGTCATCGTCCGCTTGGTGGAATGCCAAGAGGCTCTCGATCGAACGGACGCCGCCGATCAGATGCTGGCCGCGTTGCAACAAAAGCTCTCGCGAATGCCAGACGGAAAGCAGAGGCAACTGCGAGCGTTACTGGAATTGGGGACTCATGCTTCGTTGCGAAAAGATTTTATTCGCGCCGAAAAACATTTCCGTGAGGGACTCGAATTCGTTTCTCCCCAAGAGAACCCGCGTGGTGCTTCGCAGATTCATCAACTCTTGGCGAACGCTTACCGCGAACAACAACTGCGAAACAAAGCTCTTGCGGAACTCACGATGGCGGCCGAGTGTTTGCAGCAGGTTGTCGCTGACACGGCGGCGTCAGCTTCTGACTGGAAGCAACTGCGGAACTTGTATCAGCAGCTTGGCCGTACTTCGGACGCCATCTCTGTTGGTGAGAAACTGTTGCTGAAGCAGATCACGGAATTGGGGCCATCGCATCCGTTGGTGATGGAGTCGAATTCTGTGCTCGGCAGCTTGCACGGCGCGTCGGGCAACTACGGAAAAGCTCGACCGCTCTTGCGCGAGGTGGTGGAAACCTACCGCAAGTCTGATAAGTCTCCGGAGTTGTTGGCTCGAGCGCTCAATAATCTCGGAGCGGTGGAGCGAGGCGTCGGTGAGTTCGCGTTGGCGATGAAGTCGTTTGATGAGGCACTGCAACTTCGCCGAGAGCATTTGTCGAAAGACGATCCAGAACTGGCGACTTCTTACAACAATCTGGCCAGCGTTTGTCTCGTTCAAGGACAATTCAAGCGGGCCATTCAGTTGTATCAAGAGGTCTTGGAGCGTTGTCGCGAACGTGGTCCACGCGCCAACGGGCTGCAAAGTGTGACGCTGCTGAATCTGGCGATGGCCTACAAATCACAGGGACAGTTCGAGCGTGCCGCGGAGTTGTGTCAGCAATCTTTGGCGCTGCTGGAAGAGTCGGTAGGCCGGGAGACGATGGCGTCGGTCGGCCACTACAACGCGCTAGCGACAATGGCTCGCGGACAAGGGGACTATGCCGGGTCGTATCGCTGGGCATTGAAAGCGTTATCCGTTTGTGAAAAGCATCAGCAAGCGGATCATCTCGCTGCCGCGTCGGCGCATACGCAGATCGGCATCGTGGCCTGCTTGGGAAAGGCGTATGAAACGGCCGAGTCCCATTGGCAACAGGCCCTCCGCATTCAACGCGACAATCAGCAAACTGCCTCGGTTGCATTCACGCTCAACATGCTTGGGTTGCTGGCCTATCAGCAAGATCGCATCGTGGAGGCGAAGCAGTTCTTTGAAGATGCTCGGCAACTTCACGATGAGGCCGAGGTCTCTCCTCAAGACCAGTACAACACGCTCTGCAATTTGGCTGCCGTTTATCGAAAAGTTGGTCGCACGGCAGAGGCGCTCGCCGCGCTACGTCAGGCAATTGAGATTCCGGAAGCGTTCCGTTCCGAAACGTTTGGCGAAGCGGAACAAGGACGCGCGAAGTTCCTCGCTCAGTTCGCTTCCGCGTTCGACATGCAGGTGCAATGGCTACTCGAAGACAAGAATTATGACGCGGCGTTCGTCGCTGCCGAACAGAGCCGCAATCGAACCTTCTTGGATCAACTCAATCTGGCAGGCGTTGATTTGCGCAAGACGTTGCCCGAAGACGTGGCCAAACGGCTGTTGCCTCGCGAGCAAGAGTTGCGGTTGCAACTTCAGCGTCTGCGCATTCAAGCCAAGCTGCTGCCAGAACACTCGAATCAATCGCCCGAATGGCAAAGCCTCACGCGCGAACTGCATCAGACTCAAGCAGATTACGCGCAAGTGTGGAATGAGATGCGTGACTCAAGTCAGCTCTATTCCAAGCTGCTCACGCAGGAGCGAACCGTTTGGACGCTCGACCAAATTCGCCGCGAGATCATCGCTCCGGACACGTTGGTCCTGTTCTATCACTTGGGCTCACAGCAAAGCACAGTGCTGGTCATCGGGGATCAAACACAGCCGGTTGTTGCGGTACCGCTGAAAGTGACGTCCAATCAATCGGCGCTGCTTCCCGATCTGCCACGACTCAGACAAGCCGCGCAGGAAGTCACTCAGCGTGGCATTGGCGGAACGGTAGAAACTGAGAAGGGGGAAAAGATCGAGGCCGACAAAGAGCAATCGGAAGTCACCGCAGGGCCGCTGACTCGACGTAAGGGAGCGGACATTGTCGCGTGGTATCGCCAGGTGCTGCGTCAGAAACAGTTCGACCCAACGCGCGGCATTGGCGGTACCGTCGAGACGACAAAAGGTACTGCGGTTGCAACAACATCGTTGGTCGCCGTTGCCGACATTTTGTTCCCGGAACAGCTTCGCAAGCTCATTCGTGAACGAAGTCCGCAAAAGTTGGTCATCATTCCCGACGGAGCGTTGCACAACCTTCCGTTTGAGGCGTTGTTGATTCGCGCGGGTGACACAACTGGAAGTGACTCGCCGCGATTTGTGCTCGATGAGTTTCCACCGATCGCTTACGCGCCGTCGGCAAATATCTTGGTCAATCTGATTCACCGTCCTGCGACATCGTCTGAGAGCCGACGTCGCTTACTGACGCTCGGCAACCCGCAATACCGAATGCAAGCTGGTGTCGCCAAGAGTACTGATTCGTCAGCGGATTCAGCGATCGACTCATCGGCAGAAACAGCGGTGGCCGCAGCAGATCGCGGGGAAGAACTCACGCGCGACGTGATGTATGGCTTGCGAGGTTCGTTGCCGCCGTTGCCCGGTACGGCGAGAGAATGTGCTCGTTTGGCCGAATGCTTTGAACGACGTGACATGACGGTCAAATCTTTGTTGGCTACGAACGCGACGGAAGCGAAATTCGTCGAGAGTGTCCGCGGTTACGGCCTTGTCCACTTGGCCGCTCACGGACTCGTGGATGAGCGATATGGCAATCTCTTCGGAGCGATCGCACTCACGCCACCGATGGACACGACGTTGAACGAAGGGAACGACGGATTCCTGTCGTACAACGAAATCCTGCAACTGCCGCTCGTCGATTGCGAACTGGCCGTGTTGAGTGCCTGTCAAACCAACGTCGGTCCCGATCGCCCGTTAGAAGCGGGTTCTACCTTGGCTCAAGCGTTCTTGGCGGCAGGCTCTCGTCGAGTCATCGCCAGTCATTGGAAAGTCTCCGATGATTCGACCGCCGAGCTTGTGGCTGGCCTCTTTGAACTCATTTCCGAAGATCTCGCAAACTCTGATCGTTTCGATGTGACTTCTTCGCTGCACGCCGCGAAGTTAAAAGTCCGCAACGATCCACGCTGGCAGGCCCCGTTCTATTGGGCTTCGTTTGTGTTGCTGGGACCAAGTCATTGAGACTTTCTCGATGAGTTAAAGGGAGCTGGAGGAACTCGTCATGAAGCCTTCCATTTACCTCGAAACGAGCGTGATCGGCTGCTTGGCCATGCGTCTGAGTGGTGTGCTGCGGATTGCGGCCAATCAACAAATCACGCGCGACTGGTGGGACAATCATCGGGAACGATACGACCTGTTCATTTCACGTTAAGTGGTCGATGAATGCTCGCGAGGTGATCCAGTTGCCGCTCAAGAACGACTCGTCTTTCTGCAAGGCGTTCCGCTGTTGGAGGTCAGCCGAACTGCCGACACCCTCGCGAAAGCACTGCTGAAAGGGGTGCCGCTGCCGCCGAAAGGGGCAGTCGATGCGTACCACATTTCAGTGGCAGCGATTCATGGTGTAGAGTACCTAGTGACTTGGAATTGCAAGCACATTGCCAACCCGGCGCTGAGATCGAGAATCGAATTCTGCTGTCGGGAAATGAACTGCGAACCTCCCGTGATTTGCACTCCGCAAGAACTCTTGGAGATCAACGATGCATACTGACCCGATTGTCGAGGAAATCCGCAAAATCCGTGATGAGATCGCCGCCAAATTCAATTACGACGTCGATGCCATTGGGGAAGACGCGCGACAGCGCGACCTTCTTGGTGATCGGCCGGTCGTTCGTCGAGCACCGCGCCCGCCGATGAAACCCAACGTTCTGCCAGCGAAGACCGCTTGAATCTCAGCAGCGTCACGAGGCGGTCATGGTTCAGTTTCAATATCCCGAACTGCTGTTGTTGGCGATTCCGCTAGGGTTCGCGTATCGGCGGTGGGGGCAGGCCCGGGGAATGACTGGCGTTTTGCGGGTGACGTTGTTGTTGCTGCTGCAGCTGGCGTTAACGGGACCGCGGTGGAATCTTGGTGGAGAGGGGATCGATATTGTCGTCGTGGCCGATCGTTCGCGGTCACTGCCCGGGAAAGCGGACGAGTCCATTCGGTCGTTCATTCGCGATTTGGAAAAGAACCGGAAGTCAGGTGATCGGATCGGGCTGGTCACGTTCGGCAGCCGAGCGGAAGTTGAGCACATACTCAACGCGAGCAGTGAGCAAGGAGCTTACACACGACCGGTGATGCCGGACGGTTCGGATTTGAATGATGCGATCTCGGCTGCTTTGAACTTGGTGGAACCGACTCGACCGGCCCGGATTCTGGTGATGTCAGACGGCGAGGCGAACGGTGCATCGCCGCTGACGGCCGCTCGGCGCGCTCGCGAGGTCGGAGTTCCTGTTGATTTTCGGTTGTTTGAACGAAATCGAATCGGCGATATCGCGATCGAATCGATTGCGTTGCCCGAAGTCATTTCGCCGCGCGAGCCGTTTCAGTTTGCAGTTTGGGTTCATGCCAGTCGTGAGGCTCACGGGGCGGTTCGAGTGCTGCGCGATGGCGAGGAAATCGCGAAGCTCGAAAAGGATTTTCTGCCGGGTCTGAATCGTGTGCTGTTTCGCGATCTGCTCGAAGACGGCGGTCTGAAGAGCTACTCGGCAGTGTTGGAAGTGGAAAACGATCCGCTCGAAGAGAACAACTTCGGGGCGGGTGTTGTGCGTGTCGAGGCGGCTCCGCGAGTGCTCGTGCTGAATGCCGATGGGGCGGAAGACAATTTGATCCGCGCGTTGCAGTCGGCTCGACTGCCGGTTGATGTCGCAAAGTCGAAGTCACATCCGCTGACGCTCGATTCACTCGACCGATACCGAGCGGTCATCGTCGAGAACGTTCCGGCGGCGGACTTCGGGCGGTTGAAGATGGAGCGATTGGCGCAGTACGTCGAAGACCTCGGCGGCGGTTTGTTAGTGACCGGTGGTGAGCGAAGCTTCGGTGTTGGCGGCTATTTCAAGAGCCCACTCGATGAAATTCTGCCGGTCTCGATGGAACTGCGCGAGGAGCATCGTAAAAACCGTGTGGCGATTGCCGTAGCTCTCGACCGATCGGGGAGCATGGCCGTCCCCGTCAAAGGGGGCAAAGTGAAGATGGACCTCGCGAACATCGGCACGGCCGAAGTCGTGAGGATGCTGTCGCCGCAGGACAAGATCGCGGTCATCGCCGTCGATAGCTCGCCGCATGTGATTCAAGACCTGCGAACCGTCGATGATCCCGAGGCGATCTGCTCGCAAGTGTTGCGGATTCAAAGCATGGGAGGCGGCATCTTCGTTTATGAAGCGCTCGTCGCGGCGGGCGAGCAACTGATGAAGGCGGGGGACTATCAGACTCGGCACATCATTTTGTTTTCGGATGCGTGCGACAGCGAAGAGCCGGGTGCGTATGCCGATCTTTTGAAGAAGTATGCCGATGCCGGGATTACCGTCAGCGTCATCGGGCTGGGCACAGACCACGACGTTCACGCCGAGCTGTTGAAGGATATTGCGAAGCTCGGCGGCGGCAACATCATGTTTAGCAACGACCCCGAAGAGCTACCGCGTCTCTTTACTCAAGACACGATGAGCATCGCCCGCAACACCTTCATCAAGCATGACAAAGAGGTGCATCCGGCTGATGGCATTCATGGCAAGATACTTGCTGACGCGCGGCTGATGGGAGACTTCGGTTCGTCCGCGTTTCCGCCGACGCTCGGTTACAACCTGAGCTACCTCAAGCCGGAAGCGACTGGTGCGGTCATTTCAACAGACGAGTACAACGCGCCGTGGCTGGCATTTTGGTATCGCGGTTTGGGACGAGTCGCCGCGTTGTCGATCGAAGTCGATGG
>CAIJTL010001657.1 GCA_903823545.1 uncultured Planctomycetaceae bacterium | reverse complement strand
TGGCGGACGGTCGGGCCGATTATCGTGGGTGAAGTTTTACGTGGCGAGGACATCGACAAAGACTTGTTTCGCAACGTGAAGCTTTACTGGCGAGTCCCTTCGATTCAGGAGTATTGGGTCTTTGACATCCGCGAGAAACCGAGTCAGCCAACATTGCTCGTTCATCGTCGGACTCGCAACGGTTGGGAGACTTCTGAGTTTGCCGCGTCAGACACATATCAGACACCACTGTTGCCCGGATTGACGTTGATCATCGCGCCTCCCACACGACCGGTCGCGAAACGTGCTCGAAGACGCCGGACGTGATCACCCGGTGACAACGCACAGCAGGCGTCTCGTCTCGCCTGGTTGAGCGATCGCAATGAATCACAGGCGAGCCGCCTGCGCCACGCTTTAACGAGGATCAACACACTTGGGACTGCTCATCGGCATGGATGAAGCTGGATATGGGCCGAACCTCGGCCCGTTGGTGGTGACCGTTACTGTTTGGGAAGTCCCCGGCTCTCCGCGTGAGTTTGATCTCTGGAATGCGATGTCGGAGGTCGCTCAGCAGACGCCGACGAAAGAGCGGTTGAAGCTGCATGTGGCCGACTCGAAGCAAGTCTATTCGCCGGGAAAGGGACTTGCGGCGTTAGAGAAGTCGGTGCTGAGTGCGTCGCGAATGTTGGGCAGAACGCCGCAGACGTTGACGGAATTGAGTGAGGAATTGCAGCCGCGGATTTCAAATCTGAAATTTGACACACCACCCTGGCTCAGCGACGCTGAACTCAAGCTGCCGACTGAGATCAACTCAGCATTGATCGGCGACATCGCGACGAAGTGGTTGGAGTGTTGTCAGCGAAGTGGCGTCACGCTCAAAGAAATTCGGAGCGAGATTGTGCAGCCGCAACGCTTCAACGCACTCGTTCGAGCGGCCGATAACAAAGCACTCGCACTGTCACGTTTGAGTTTGAATTTGCTGCGGTCTGTTTGGAATCCGGACGAAAATGAACCGACGCTCGTGATCTGCGACAAACATGGAGGACGAAATCGCTATGAAGATTTGCTGGCCGAAGTTCTCGACGGCCAAATGGTTTTTTCGGTCGGTGAAGCGAAGGAACGGAGCGTCTATCGTGTCGGTTCAACGGAGTTGCGGTTTCAGATGAAGGCCGAAGCCAACTTCCCGGTCGCATTGGCATCGATCGTTTGCAAGTATGTCCGGGAACTGTCGATGCACGCCTTCAATCAGTTCTGGGCCAAACATGTCCCTGGCGTAAAGCCGACGGCGGGTTATCCGGTGGATGCGGCAAGATTCAAAGCGGAGATTGCTGAAATACAAGCCCAGCGAGAGATCACAGATGATGTCTTGTGGCGAGAACGGTAAGTCGTTGCGATAAAGTTCTCCTCAGGCAGTGTGAACCACCAAGGCGCGAAGGCTCAAAGAAAAACAGGCCGCACTTGGTGTCATTGTCGCCAACCTTTTTTGACATCGTTCAAGTCGGCACGCATGACAGCACCCTCCTCGCCTCCACCTTCACGTCGCGACTTTTTGGCTGGGCGTGCGCTTCGGGATGAAGTTGTCGCCGTGGGGCAAGTAGCTGGCGATGCGATTATGGGTGATGTCGATGAACCTCGGATTGTGCCGACGAGTGCCGCCACGATTCGCTTGGCGACATCGGCGATGGCAACGGATTTTTCGGTCATCTTCAATGCGATCCGCGAAGATGACCCTCGGCAACCGCTGCGTTGGGCGAGTGAGGCTCTTGATCTGATTCACGTGCTTGAAGACCAAATGAGTGTCTATCGGCCACAGACTGAACTGTCTCAGCTCAATCGAGTCGCCGCGTCGCGACCGTTTCAAGTTGAGGAGCGGCTGTTTGAATTGCTGTGCCGAGCCCGTGAGATCTGGCGCGAGACGAATGGTTGTTTTGATCCGACATCCGGCCCATTGATCGCGTTGTGGCGGCAATGTCGGAAAGAAGTTCGCTTGCCGACAGAATCGGAGTTGGCCACATGTCTTTCTCAGGTTGGAATGCAGCATGTGAATCTCTTGGAGTCAACGAGTGATATTGAGACATGTAATCCGAAGCTTGAGCCAGGGCGAACGGAGAATGAGTCAGAAGAACGAGAGTCGATGAAACGTCCGCCCTCGCTCACGCTTCGGGTTACTTTTGATCGCACGGGCATTGAGCTGAATCTCGGCAGCATCGGTAAGGGATATGCATTGGACCGAGCGGCGGAAGTGTTGATGGAACACAATCTTGACGAGTGGTTGATTCAGGGAGGTCACAGCAGCATTGTTGCCAGAGGCGGGCACAACGGTCTGCCCGGATGGCCGGTCGGAATTCGGAATCCACTTTTGCCTCAACGGCGACTCGGCACGATATTGCTTCGCGATCAAACACTCGCAACGAGCGGCACAGCGGTGCAACATTTTCGGTTTGAAGGGAAGCGTTACGGCCACATCATCGACCCAAGATCGGGCTGGCCGACGGATAAAATGCTGTCTGTAACGGTTCTGGCACCGACGGCGGCCGAAGCTGATGCGCTCTCGACCGCTTTCTTCGTGGGCGGAGTCGAATTGGCAGAAAGATATTGCTCTAATCACCCCTCGGTTTCGGCCCTACTGATTCCGCCTCCAACTGTCGGACAACGCCTGGAGCCTGTAAACATCGGGGTCCCGCTGGAACAACTCTTTTGGAATGACGAATGACGTTGGAAAACTCGAAATCCGAAACTCGAAAATAGAGCATCGGAGCGGGATTTGTTTTGTGGGAGTTGTGCGATGCCATGGAGAGTTCATCGGGCGATCGCAAGAAGTTTGATTTAGCAGAGCGGACCGCTCTGTTTGGTGAAGACGTAATTCGGTTTCTTAAGAAGGTCAAAGAGACGTCAATAACTCGTCGTCTGATTGACCAGTTGGTAGGTTGCTCAACGAGCGTTGGAGCAAACTACGCGGAGGCAGAAGACGCTCAAAGTAAGAAGGATTTCCGACACAAAATCAGCATCTGCCGCAAAGAGTCTCGCGAAGCGCTGTACTTCTTGCGGATGATGGCCGCTGCTGCCCCGGAAACAGCAGAACGCGGTCGAGAACTCTGGCGAGAAGCCAAAGAGTTGAATTTGATTTTCGGTGCGATCCTCCGAAAAGGGGACAATTCCCAATAGACTCCTTGTTTCATTCGAGTTTCGGATTTCGAGTTTCGAGTTTTGGAGCCATCCTAAGTGACTGACACTAAAAAATACTGCTGTCTCACCGTTGTGCTGATCGTTGCCCTGCGTCTGTCGATCGGTTGGCAGTTTTTGTACGAAGGCTTGTGGAAATTCAAAGCACTCGGAACCTCGGCCCCTTGGTCAGCAGAAGGTTACCTCAAGAACGCTCAAGGACCTTTTCGAAATTACTTTCGAGGCATGACTGGCGATCCGGACGATCTGAATTGGCTTGATCGTGATAAGGTTGCCGCCAAATGGGACGACTGGGCCGTTCGGTTCACGAATCATTTCGGATTGGATGACGCACAAAAGAAGGAGCTTGACCGTCTGCTCAATGGCGTCAGCGATTTCCGCGTCGAGCTAGCGGCACTGCCGGAAGGGGTCACTATTCCGAAAGATGTTGCCAAGGCTGTGAAGTACGACGCGAAAGCCAAACGACTGATCTGCGACGGTAAGTTGCATATGCTGGCCAGTGAGCGTGAGGCCCTGCTGGCTCTCGCAAAGATCGATGAGTCCGCGTCAGCAGAAACGCAAAAGACAGTGAAGGCGTTTCACGACGCGGTGACTTCGTTATACAAGCGAGCGAGCGATGCGAAGGCCATCAGCTTTAAGGAGCGACTCGGAGCGACACTCGTCGGCAATCCAGAAGTCGCGGGCCGCGTTTACCCACAGTACAAGGACACGATCGACGAACGCCGACTCGGAGACATCGATCTCTACAAAGCCAACCTCGAACGATACGAGGCGAATCTTGCAAAGGCGAACAAGCAGTCGGCGATGCAATTCCCTCGCGAACACTTGCAGAAGCAATGGTCTGAACTGCAACAGTTGAAGTCCAAAGTCGTCGGCCCGGTCAAGAGCTTGGAATCAGAGCTGAAAATTGCGGCTCAAAAACTCTTGTCGACAGAGCAATTGGCGCGAGGCCCCGTGAAGCTCGCGGCAACCCCCGTTGATCGCATCAACAAGCAGACGATGTGGGGTCTGACGATCCTCGGAGTCATGTTACTGGTTGGTTGCGGGACTCGCATCGCCGCCGTCGCGGGAGCGTTTATGTTGGTCATGTTTTATTTGCCGCTGCCGCCGTGGCCGGGAGTCCCTGAAGCCCCAGGTCCTGAACACAGTTTGTTTATTAACAAGAACCTCATTGAAGCGATTGCGTTGCTTGCGATCGCTTCGCTCCCGACGGGCCAATGGTTTGGACTCGACCGCTTATGTTCCAAATTCTGGTGCCGAAAGAAATCGGGATGCTGCAGCCCAACGGCTGGTGCTGCCTGTTCCACGGCACCCTCCCCTGCGACAAAATAAACCGACTTTTGATTCACAAATCACAAAGACC
>CAIJTL010001656.1 GCA_903823545.1 uncultured Planctomycetaceae bacterium | reverse complement strand
TCCTTGACGTTGACCATGCGGTGATCGAGTGTTGCGAAGCGCGGATCCTTCGCCAATTCCTCGCGCCCCATCAACGCAGTCAGGCGCGCCCACTGATGCTGTTGGCCAGCCATGATGACGACGGTGCCGTCCTTGCATTCATAGGAGTTGGCCGGCACCAGCGCCATCTGGTTGCCCACGCGCGCAGTCCTGGCATCGGAGGCAATGTAATCAAGGGGCGCATCCCAGACCAGCGATGCGAGGCAATCGAGCATGGCGACATCGATGAACTGGCCTTCGCCAGTCCTGTCGCGCTGCCTTAGCGCAGCAAGTATCCCGGAGGTTGCGAACAGAGGGGCAACGCCATCGCCGGCCAGAAAGCCTGCACGGGTTGGCGGGCCGTCGGCAAACCCGGTCATCTCCATCACCCCGCTCATCGCCTGAACGACCGTGTCGTAGGCCGCTCGGGTGCGGTAGGGCCCGGAGTGCCCGAAACCGGTAATGGAACAGCAGATGATGTCCTTCTTGATCTGCCGCAGTTTTTCATAGGTGATTCCCAGGCGCTCGGTGACTCCGGGGCGGTAATTGTCCAGCACCACATCGGAGATCGCCACCAGGCGATAGAAGATCGCTATGCCCTTGGGTGACTTCAGGTTGAGCGTCAGCCCCTTCTTGCCCCGGTTACGTTTGAGAAAGTAGATCGCCATGTCGGTGGGGTCATCGTCCATGGCAGCGATTCCCCTGGCACCAAGGTACGGGCCGGCGCGGCGCGCTGAATCACCCACGCCGGGCGCTTCGATTTTCAGAACCTCCGCCCCGAGCGCCACGAAATGGGCCGCGCACATGGGCCCGGAAGCCGCCTGGGTAAGATCGAGAACTCGCAGGTCAGAGAGCGGTTTATCGATCGCCATGGCTCAGGCCGCTCCTTCTTTTCTGGAGGGCAGCCGGATGATGGCTTCACCGGTTGCGTGGCAGTTCCCCCGCTGCGTTTCGGCCTTCATGGCGAGCTTCACCAGGCATTCGCCATCCTGCATGAATTTCTCAGCCACGCTGCCGCGAATCCAGGTGGTATCCCCGACATAGTTCGGCGAGAGGAAAGATGTGCGCAACTCCTTGAGCCAGGCAACATCCCCCATCCAGTTGGTCGCGAGGTGGGCAAACCAGCAGCTGCGCTGCCTACCGGTATCGTAGGGCGCCCCCAGCCCGCTGCGCCTGGCCAGCTCGGCATCGAAGTGGGCGCTTTCTGGCGAATGACTGATGTTGGTAACCGGGTCAACGATGGCCAGCCCGGGACGTTCCCTGAACTGCAGGTATCGCAGCTTGAGCGGGAGCAGCAGCGGCGCCCCGGCACCCATCCAGAAACAGATGATGTCAGACACCGTGAGCGGTCCCTTGACCACATGACCTGCGCTGTCTCCGACGCTGACATCCTCCCAGAAGCGCGGGTCCGCGCCGCGAATGGACTCGGTCTCGTAGTCCTTGTAGATCGACTGCATTTCTTCGGTGGTATAGCGATAAGGCTCGATGGCCTGGTATTTCTTGCTGGCTGTGGCCTTGCTTCGCTCTGCGCGGATCACCAGGGTACGGTAGGTGGTGTGCACCTCGTTCTTCTGGTTGCGGATCAGATGCTCGAAAGTCTGATGAATGGCGCGTCCACCCCATTTGCTCGGCTTTTCAGTGACCGAGGTCAGGCCTCGCGTCGAATTGATCACATCGCCGGGATAGATGGGCTGGTGAAACAACCATTCATCGGTGGCATGCAGCGCAAAGATTCCCGGCAGGCCCGTTCCCTTCTGTCCGCCCGAGAGTGCGACATAACCCGTAAGCGGGGCGGCGATGACGGACTTGTAGGGCGAGGCTGCCCCATAGGCCTTGTCCGAATAGAGCGGATTTTCCGTGGCCACGCAGTACTGCGCAAATCGCCTGATCACATCATCGGTGATGGTGGTGAATGAAGGATCAGCCGGATAGGCTTTGCCGACGCGTCGTTTCACACGCTCTACGTCGCTGTCCTTGATCGTCAGATTGCCCGAGTTGCCAATGGCCACGAT
>CAIJTL010001655.1 GCA_903823545.1 uncultured Planctomycetaceae bacterium | reverse complement strand
TTCGTCGAAGGGGCCGAACCGGGCGATTCGCTCGCGGTGACCATTCACGAAATCAAACCAAGCATCGGCCAATGTGCGACTTATACTGGCAATCCGAAACAGCTCTGCGAATGGCTGGGAACGGAGTGCCCGCAGAATGCTCACGTGATGCCGATTCGCGATGGGCTGATTTACTTTAGTGATGAAATCACGATTCCGTACTCTCCGATGTTGGGTTGCTTGGGAACCGCTCCTGATGTTGGATCGCCCACCGCACTGCCAGCCGGTCCGTATGGCGGGAACATGGACATCATTGAGGTTCGGCCCGGCAATACGATTTCGCTGCCGATATTTGTCACGGGCGGATTCCTTTACCTCGGCGACGCTCACGCTGCGATGGGGCATGGTGAGCTATCGGCAACAGGCCTCGAAATGCCTGCCGAAACAACGCTGACAATCAATCTGATCAAATGGAAGAAGCTATTCTCGCCACGCATCGAATCGCCGACAGAGATCATGACCGTCGTCAGCGGTTGCCCGATGGAACGTTCCGCTGCTGAAGCCTTCGCTCGGTTGATTCTGTGGATGGAAGAGGATTACGGCTGGGACCGCTGGCGCGCGTATGACCTGCTGACTCACGTCGCTCGCTTATCGGTTGGTTACTACGGAATCGGAACGATCGCAGCGAAAGTTGAGAAGCGGTATCTCGTCGCAGGCAAGTGATTTCGACATTTACATCTCAACCTCAAGCTCGCAGATTGCTACAACAGCCGCATGATGTTTAATCCGCAAGAGTGGTTTCGAGCGAACGCGACAGGTGCGAACCGCGAACCAATGAAAAAGTTCGCGTCTGGAATAGTCGTATGGATGTTGGCGGGAGTCGTGGTTTGGTCCACGCAAACGACTCGAGCCAACTTAGAGAAGACAATGTCGTCGCTGGCGGTTTTAAGTTGGTTCGGAACCCTCATTGGTGTCGTTCTCTTTTGGGGTGGCGGAATTTTGGTTTTGCGACCAATTTGTGAACGCGGATTTTTCCGCCAATGGCTCGCTCGCTGTGAGTCAGTGGAACGATTTGCCTTAGCGGTTGCTGTCGCTCAAACGGTACTCGTTCTCTTCACACATTGGTTTTATTCGTTTATCGAGTTGTGGATGTTGGCGTCGGTCATCGGCGTATTGGTTCTCGGCTCGGCCTTTGGCTGGAAGCTGCCAACCTCCCGACGCCCCTGATTTTCCGCGTCAGAACCGAGCTTCTCGCAAGTCTTGAAACCGCTACAATCCCACGCCGTTTGCGGAGCCTTTTGTCTTAAATAGTCTCAGACGACAGGAAGTCGTCAGCTCCCGACAGTCTCTTTACGCTTTGATTGAGGTCCAAGCATGTCCCGAGGATGGTGGAACAGTTTGTGGATCGTTTTGGTGTGCTGGAGCTTGGCTTGTTCAAAGCCCGCTGACACGCCGACCACTGAAAAGGCCGACGATGGAGCTGGTAACAGCACGGCAAAGGCGAGTAACTCAAATTCCGGGGGAGCGAAATTGCTCCCACCTGGTCCAGATGACGACTCTGGCTCAGCCCGTGTTTCAGACAAAGGGAAAGCCAAGCCCGGCAAAGGCCCCAAGCTCGCCGCGGGTGATGAAGGCGATGATCCGTTCAAGGACGCATCGGCCAACGAAACGTCGCCGGTCGATAAAGGCCCTGCGAGGACATCGCTTGCTGGTAAGTGGATTCTGATTTTGACTCGCCCCAGCGAAAACGGATTCGCTGATTTCCACACAGGCATCGTCGAAGTCTCCCCTGCTAAAGGGGACGACGGTGCGATGAAGGCTGAATGGAGTTCGCAGTCAGCGGTATTGCCTCCAGCGACTTTGCAAAAGTTTGAAGTGGCGACTCAGCAGATTCATTTAGAGTTTGATGTCAGCGGGACCACCCTCGATTTCCGTGGCAAACTGAAAAACGGTGCGGTTCTCGGAAGTGCTGTGTTCGGAAACTGCTTGCCAGCACGTTTGGTCGCGACGAAAGAGGAATCACTCGAAGGATTCAAAGTTGATCCGGAGCCAGCCGATGCTCGCCAACTCGGCCAAGCGTTCGCCGCACAAGATCCTCTCGTTGCCCAAAAAGGCCTGAAGAAGTTCGTAGCAGATCGGCCAGATAGTCCGCTCGGAATGATGGCTTGGGAATCGCTGATCATGATCACGGCGATGACTGGTGGTCAGACCGAAGATGTCGAAGGGATGATCAACGATTACCAATCGGCAATGGCGGCGTGGGGACCACGTCTCCAGCAGACCGCGAAAGGGAATGTGGCGATGGTCTTGGCTCAGACCAAGTACGATCCAGAGTTCTCTTTGAAGTTCGTTTCGGCTGCCGACAAGACAATCACCGATGAGTCACTCAAAGAGTTGAAAGATCAACTCAAGAGTGCTCGCGAGAGCATTCAAACGGCCCAAGCCCTGGAGAACATCAACTCCGAGGACGAAGAGGTTGCGAAGAACGCGTTTGAAGTGTTGAGCAAAGTCCGTGAGAAGAGCCCGTTTGAACCGACAGCGTTGTACGGTTTGGCTCAGTATCAAGAGAAAGCCAAGAAGGTTGATGCAGCCATTGCGCTGTATGCAGAAATCGCCAGCCTTCCAATGCTGGAAAACTTTCTGCAACAAAGCTGGGGTCAAAAGAAGGACTCGCCTAAGCGGCCGCTCCCCAGCGAATTGTTGACGAAACTGTGGACCAAGAAAAACGGTGATACCGAAGGTCTCGATGAGTACAAGGACTCGGTCTACCGCAAGCGGCTTGTGAGTTTTGCGACGCCAGCGTCGTCTGACCCGGCTCCGACGAATCGTGTCGTCCTGTGTGAACTCTTCACAGGTTCGTCCTGCCCGCCTTGCGTTGGTGCCGACGTGGCGACCGCTGGCTTGGAAGTGAGTTATCCGAAGTCGCAAGTAATCGTGATTCGTTACCACCAGCACATTCCAGGTCCCGATCCGATGACCAATGCGGATGGCGAAGAGCGTTTCTCGTCCTACTATCGCGGTCAGGGAACGCCATCGGTCTACCTCAACGGTGCACCGATCAACGGTGTCGGTGGATATCTGCCGAACTCGCCAGAAATATACAAAGGCCTGAAGAAGTTGGTTGATCAACAACTCGCGAAGAAGGCGGATGTCAAAGTTCGCTTGGTGGCCAAGATCGACGGCGACAAGTTGGTACTCAAGTCCGACGTACAAGGACTCGATCAAGTCAAAGAGGACGACGTGAAGGATCTCCGACTTCGCGTGGTGATTGCGGAAGACGAAGTCCACTTCTTGGCTCGCAACGGCGTTCGAAGCCATGAGATGATCGTTCGACGGATGATTGGTGGAGCGGAAGGAACTCCGATCACGGACGGCAAAGTAGTTGTCAGTGAAACGATCCCGCTGGCCGACCTGAAAGGCTCGCTCGTTGACTACTTGAAAAAGTATGAAGAGAGCGAAGGAATCGACTTCCCGGCAAAACCGCTCGACTTGAAGCGGTTCCACATCGTTGCGTTCTTGCAGAACGATGAGTCGCACGAAGTTCTACAAAGCATCGCTGTGCCTGTTGCCGTTTCTGGCTCGACCGCATCGAGCGAGATCACACCAGCCGCAGGCAAGGCGCCGGCTAAGCCTGCGGCCAAGAAAGAGGCCACGGCTGAATAACTTTGGGGAGTGGCCGGTTGCCAAACCTGTCTTCACCAAGCGAATTGATTCCAGTAACCCCCGAAGGGATGATCGGCAGAGTGCCTGCGATCATCCCTTCGGTTTTTTATTGGCACTCTCAACCTCTGTTGAGAGTGCCAATAACCTTTCCTACGCTCGGATCGAAAACTAGAACAAAAACGGGCTCTCCACCATCTGTGTTGGAACAGGTTATTTGCCAAAATGTTTCCCGCAGAGGCGCAGGGGCCGCAGAGTTTGAAGAACGCTGACGTTAGGCCTTCTCCGCGATCTCTGCGCCTCTGCGGAAAATGTTTGAATCTCAACACAGACAACTGAGAACCGCAACGACTTGGTAGCGCGTGGTTCCTCACTAGCCAGGATCAACTATGTCTAAACACGAGATCCCGTTTGAATCGAAGCCTTGGCAAGAGCGGTTGTCACACATCATGGAAACGATGCGTGAGCTAAGTACTCAGACTGATCCGCAAGAGATGGTTCAGCAGTACTACAACCGCATGAAGCAAGTGAATCCGCATGTTGATCGGCGATTGGCGTTGAGCCGACGTGGGCTGTCTTATCCTCGATATCGCATTACGCGGTTTAGCGAATGGAAGAATCCCATTAATCCTTGGAAGGAACCAGGCAAACTCCCTGTTCTGTCCGGAGGCATTCTTGCCGAGATGATCTACGGTAACGAACCGCACATTATCAACGATTTGGTTCTGGCTCCCGATGATCCGGCCAAGGAATACCTCGACGGAATGCGATCGTTGCAAGCAATCCCTCTGCTTGAGTCGGGTGAAGCAGTCAACATGACTTTCCACGCGATGCGCACCCCCAACGGCTTTTCGGAGGAGCATTTGCCCGAGGCGGTCTGGTTGGCGAATCTCTTTGGTCGAGCAACCAACAATCTTGTTCTGGCTGAGCGAGTCAAAGCGGCCTATGAGGAAGTCGATCGCGAACTACGGGCCGTCGCCAGTATCCAACGCTCCTTGCTGCCGGCGCAGCTTCCAAACGTTCCGGGATTAAAGTTAGCCGCACATTATCAAACGGCTCGGCGAGCTGGTGGCGATTACTACGACTTCTTTCCGCTACCCGATGGAAGCTGGGGCATGTTGATTGCCGACGTCAGCGGACACGGAACCCCTGCGGCCGTGTTGATGGCAGTCACTCATAGCATTGCGCACTCATTTCCAGGGCCGGCGACTCCACCGAGTGAGATGCTGAACTACCTCAATGCAAAATTGTGCGAACACTATTTCAGCGACAGCGGCACTTTCATCACCGCGTTTTATGCGATTTATCACCCACAACAGCGAACGCTGACATATTCGTCCGCCGGACATAATCCTCCACGAGTTCGATCGTGCGAGCGCGGCGAAATCACCGCACTCGATCAAGCCCAACGATTTCCTTTGGGGGTGATTCCGTCAATGAATGCCATCGACGCGATGGTGCAACTTCATCCGGGAGATCAACTAATCTTCTACACGGACGGCATCATCGAAGCGTCAAATTCAGATGGAGAACTCTTCGGAACCCATCGTATGGATGCCGAGTTGTCGCGTTGTTCGAGCGAGCCCGACGAAATTATCACATCGCTGCTAGCTGCGTTGGAGACGCATACGAGCGGCGCTCCGCCATCCGACGATCGGACTGTCATCGTGGCTAAAGTCGTGGACAGTCCACTCAATGAGTCGGTGGTCGCAGCGAGCGCATCGGGACATGCTGAGTGAATCCAGCAATATCCCGCCGAATCGTTCCATGACTTTTCGGCATCGTCGTCGGGCCTTCCGCATGTTGACCACTCCGATTGGCTCGCGACCAGCGAAGCGACTTGATTGCCCCTTCGCCACCAAATGCATCATCGGGAAATGACGCCAAGATCGATCGTAATATCGGCAGCATCAAATCTTTGTTCGCTGTCGGCGTAAATTGTTTTGTCTGCGGAAACGCTGATCGAAGCCCTGCCAGCAAAAACGACCAAGATGGCTGCGATGTTGTTTGGAAGCGTGATTCGAATTGCTCTTCACCAAAATCTCTCGCGCGACGTGGATCAAACGCAAATACGTCGAGCGGTTCGCCAAATCTCGCGATAAACGGACCAACGAGAAGATCAGTCCATCGTTCGATTCTTCGCCGCAACCGATCTAGCTCGGCCATGCGTTCGATCGGTAACGAGTTCGCGTGAACTAACAATCTCAGCACGCTAACCCGACATTGTTGGTGAGTATTCAAAACGCTGCGGGCAATCTGTCTGGAGTGCCGTTGGTCACGCTGCAAATCACAAGCGGTCAATACGGTCCCCCAGACGCGAGTCAGCATTTCAGTCAGCAGCACTTGCTCGGCGATATCGAGAACTTGTTGACTGACTGTCGGCTCAGGTTGCCTTATGGCAATCTCGATCATTCCACGCCAGCGTCGCAAAACAGCTTGGCTATGTTGCCAATAGATCCACAGTGGGCCATCGGGAATTGGCGCGGTCCCTTCGATGACCAGCGACGCCTGAGCCGCCACGAGAGCGGTGAATTCCACAAACATTTGTTGGTTCACTGTGGATGTTCCGTTTCTATTGTTTGCTACTACGAATGTTGTGCGTTCCAAAGTAGATGACTCACTCCGCAATCGAACGGCGTCTGCCTAGATGCGATTTCAAAACTAATCCGAAGCGCGAACGAGGGCGATTCCACACGGGATTTGCCGATTCCCTCGCTTACGCTTCGGGTTAATAATCGAGTTCTGCAACCGCCCCCACCGAATGTCTAATTGCCCGTTAGTCTCATGTGGAAATTGTTAAGCAAAGTCAGTGCCACGAAGCGATCGGCGACAACAAGCACAAAAGCCGCGATTTTCCGCGGCTTTTTATCAACTGAGATTTGAGAGATCGCAGTAGCGATGTTGCGAAACGGCAACGTGTGGTGAACTCGCTACGGGAGTTCACTCACGCCATCGGCACTGACAAGTAAGAGCTTGTCGGTCAGTGGATGGTCCATTTGCGAGAAGTCTTCCCGCACTCGTTCGCGGATGTGACGGACCATGTCCGGCGCGTCAGTGCTCAATGCGACAAAGAAATCACGATTCGGCATGCCGACCGCAAACTCGTTTCCGAGCACATCACGCAACTTTTCATGGAACGAACGGCTGAGCAATCGCGAGGTGTTGTAGGCATCCGGTTTGTGTGGCATCAGCAATCGCGGCCCATCTTCTTGGCCGCTCAGCAGCATCTCGCTGGGGTGATCCACGAAGTATTGTTCGAGATTTGTCATCGCCAGATCGTGCAGTTCTTCGGACGTGAGATGCCACTTCTCCAACAAGTCATTGCGGATGTACCAATAGGCTTGGGCCTCGTCGACGACGTACAAGATCATCAAGTTGCCGACCCACGGCTCGCCAACGAAGTTGGGAAAGTTTTCTTGCCACACCTTTTCGGGATAAAGCATCGGCATGATCCGCTCACGAACGTTGTCCAGCGAGGGAGTGGTTTGCTCGTCGCCCCATTCTTGAACTTGGACCACAGTTGTCAGTGCGGGCAACAAAATGTTTTCGAAGCGATCGGGCGCTTGCACATACGAGCGATAGAAGTTGTAGAGGTTGACATTGGACTTACCGAGTCGCAGTTGAAACTCACCAACCGCCTCACATTCCAACAACGGAAACTTTTCGCGAGCCAATTTCAATGCGCGTTCGGCGAAGACTTGCGGTGGGTCGGCAATCATTTCCGGAGCCTCTAACGTGTTGAGAACCATGCGAACGAGAGTGTCCGTTTCAGGATCGTGCGGTTGGTCGCTTCGTTCGACAAAGGTGACCAGCAACCTCATTCGAGGCCATTCGATCGCCCAGGCTTTCCAACGATGCCACTGCTTCTTGCCGAACCAACGTTTCCACCAAGATCGCTCAGGATCGAGAACCGCTTCTCCCTGCCAGCCTGCGGATGTCTGCGACAAAACAAGCGACTGAATCCGTTGCACTTTTCGTCGCCACGGAAAAAGTCGGTTGAGGTCGATCGCTTCGTCCAAACGTGGAACATCGCCCCACACACAACGAATTGAAAGAATCCCCGCCTGTTCCGGCAGCATCACATGCGAGACACCTTCCATCACTTCCACTTGCCACGACGGAGGAAGCCAAATGCGAAACCAGCCGCAAGGACCGTTCAGGCTTTTCCAATGATCTGGTGGCTGATGACGCACGATACTTACCCCTGTTGATCGTCCAATGACGCCTCCACTATGCCAAGTTGGCAAGGCGAGGTCGATGGTTCCGCAGGGAAGTAATCTTCACTCGCGGAGGAATACCTCGTGTGAACTTCAACAAGAGTTATTGGTGAGCCGGGTGGCGTCAGCCACCGGACAACATGACTTGCCAGTTGAGTCCGGGG
>CAIJTL010001654.1 GCA_903823545.1 uncultured Planctomycetaceae bacterium | reverse complement strand
CGGATCGAGCCGCAGATGCACTTCCACCGGCTGACCTGCGGTAAGTTCACCCGCGTGAGCTTCCATTGCCGCCGACACTTGCTCGGTCAAATGGGCAACATTGACTTGTTGCGACCCAGGATCGCTGGATTGGGCTAGCGTTCCCGTTGAAATAACGGTCTCTGAAGCTGCACTTGAACCCGAAGATGCGTGTCGCTGACGCTGGACTCTCTCGTCTGAAGATTCTTGCTGCGAAACGAGCGAATCACTGAGGCTCTTCGCGAAATTACGCGAGGAGATGTGATCGATGACGACGTCTACCGCGACGGTGTTCGCCAAGTCGGTACTAAGCTGTGAATCCGTTTGAAATACCTTTGAATCAATCGTCGACTCAGAACCTGGGACATCCGAAAGAGACTGTGACTGAAGCCGTGACAACCGGGATTCAACGACCGGCGATGGCGTGACTTCTTTTGACTGTTGCGGAGTGTTCTTTGCCGACTCGGCCATTTCTAATTGATTCGCAGTGCTGTCCATCAATTTGTTGACGCTCGTCGATTTCGAGACGAGCAGTTGATCGA
This sequence comes from uncultured Planctomycetaceae bacterium, assembly GCA_903823545.1. GTDB lineage: Bacteria > Planctomycetota > Planctomycetia > Planctomycetales > Planctomycetaceae > SXKJ01. Next base: position 2,419 of record CAIJTL010001654.1, on the reverse strand, counting down.
GATTTGCGGCTGCGATCGAAGGTATGTTGGTTGTGGGTTGATCAGTTTCTTGTGTCGGAGTTGGATTCGAATTTGGGGTTACTGGAGATGGTGTGCTCAATTCTTGAATTAAGTGAGTCGGCTCCGAAAGAACTGGGGATGAAGTTGTCGGTGTTGGGATCGGTATCTCGTTCGTTGCAATCTCGTTCAATGTGGAGACAAGTGGCGACGAGCCCATATTGGGGAGCGAGGTTTGTGTCCCCATCGTTACTACAACGTTACTTCCGAGTTGGACGGAGGTGGCTTCGCTTTGAACATCAACTGCCGCAAGAGTGGGGACAGTGAGACTCGAGTTCGCATCGCTCAAGGCATTGCTTGTCGTCGGTGTTGTCGCTTCAGGCAAGGACATTGGAATCGCCTGCGGCAGATTTTGCGGAACGGTGAACATCGCCAAGACGGCATCGAACGCGGTGATCGATTGGCCGTCCTTAGATGGATCAGTTTTGCGATCTTCTAAAGCCCCCGGACGAACATCGAGCGATGAAGGAGCCGCGCTTGCCCCGCAACTGAGCAAGCTAGGCAAGCCCGTTTCGCTGGGTGTGCTGTTCGTGAGTGTCGAGGCGATTTTCATAAGACTCTCAAGACGGTTCGTACCGAAGAGATCGTGAAGTGGTACGCCGTCACATCATGATGGCTCGCCGCGCGAAAAGGATTTCGCGAATCAAAGCGTGAATGGAACTCAGATGACCGAAACGACAGTCTCGTTGACACTACCGATTCGTCGTGTTGTGCTCGGTGCTGTGACTAGTCCACCACCCGAATGGTTGCACGCGCATCATCTGCGCGTTGCTGAGCTACTTGCGGTGAAGTCACGCGAGCAAAACAAGAATCAAGCGGCGATTTCTGCCGCCAATCACGAACGCGAATCGCAACTCCACGAGCAGATCGAATCACTCGAAATGGCGTGTGGACAGTTACAACACGCGGCGACCACGATGCAGATTCACTGGCAGCAGATCATTCTGCCTGAAATACAAAGAACGGCGATCGAACTTGCTCATGCGATTGCCTCGAAGCTGGTACTCGACCAAGTCCATAACGATCAGTTTCCGATCGAAAACCTTGTGCGCGAAGTTGTCGATCGACTGAACACCGACCAGTCCATCGTTGTGAAACTTCATCCGGCTGATCTTGCCGTTTGGCAGAAGCACGTTGAATCACACTTGGCCGCAACGATGGTCGGCGATCATGTGCGAGTGCAAGCGGACAAGAACCTCGCTCGCGGCGACTGTCAGGCGCAATCGGGAGAGGTGTCGATCGTTTACGAATTGAAGCGGCAGATTGAAGAACTGAGAGTGCAGTTGGTTTCTTGAGATGTGTTGGGGAAATCCCAATGTCCAAGGAATGACTAAGTTCCAAATTTCAAATCCCCAATTGGCCCGTTGAGTTCGGTCAGGAGACTGGCGACAACGAATTGGTCATTCACAACAACAGGCCCTCCATGCTTTCTGCTACTCTCGAACGTCTGAAACGCGAGGTCGATGCACACGATGGATTTCGTGTTCAGAGCAAATTGAGAATTGCTGAAGACGGCCTGGCCTGCGCGTTGCCGGCAGCGGTAGGAGATCAATGCCTCATCCGTGAACCGAGCGGTCGTGAAGTTCCCGCCGAGGTTGTTGGATTCACTCGAGGACTTGCGCGACTGGCTCCGTTTGAATATGCCGAAGAACTCCGAGCCGGCATGTCGGTGACTCGGTCGCCTCAGCGACGCACCGTTCCTGTGGGGCCAGGCTTGTTGGGCCGTGTGCTCGATGGGCTGGGGCGTCCACTCGACGGGAAAGGCCCGATTCGTCCGCCGGAGAAACGATTGGTTCGCAATGCGCCGCCACCAGCGTTGGAACGTGAGCGAATCGAGCGACCATTTATTACCGGTCAAAAGGCGATTGACAGTTTCTTGCTGTGCGGTCGCGGACAACGGCTCGGCATCTTTGCTGGAAGCGGTGTCGGCAAGAGCACTTTGTTAGGGAACATTGCCAAGACTGCGGAAGCGGATCTCAATGTGATCTGCCTTGTCGGTGAGCGAGGTTGTGAATTGCGTCCGTTCCTCGAAGACAGCTTGGGCGAGATCGGTTTGAAGAAGTCTGTTGTCGTGATCTCCAGTTGTGAGCAATTGCCGTTGATGCGCATTCGCGCGGTCGAGACCGCAATCAGTATTGCGGATTCGTTTCGCAGTCGTGGCGCGAATGTCTTGTTCTTTCTGGATAGCCTTACGCGACTCGCAATGGCTCAACGAGAACTTGGCCTCAGTCTCGGCGAACCGCCGAGCGCTCGCGGCTACACCCCATCAGTGTTTCAACTTCTGGCGAACACGGTTGAGCAACTGGGTAATGGTCCGACTGGAAGTATCACCGGCTTCTTGACCGTACTCGTCGAAGGGGAT
>CAIJTL010001653.1 GCA_903823545.1 uncultured Planctomycetaceae bacterium | reverse complement strand
GTGTGTTGCATAACCCGCGCTCTGATCGTCGAACGACGGTTGGCACGTTTCATGTCACCGAGGGCGGGCTGCCCATTCCGGGCGACAAGCGAGCGGTTCCCAAGCGGACGTTCGTGGAATTGTTTCGCCATGCGATGAATCCTCCGGCGGATTCGTTGTTACTTCCATTTACGTCGAACCAAACCGAGAAGGCTCGCTACTGGGTGTCGGTCTTGTTGCGTCCGATCGTTTGTCCGGAAGTTCCAGGTTACTGCAAACGGCAAACGATGGAGATTCGCTTCTTCGCTCCAGGTTCGTTCGTCAGCAACTTGGATTTCGTGGAATCAATCTTCGGCAACGCCGGTGATCCGTTCGTCCCTGCCAACGACGCAGCGCTCGATGTTGAGCATTGGTCAGGACACACCGGTTGCGTGATTCTTGCGCCGCATCTCACTCGACTCACAAAACAGGAACTGGGCCTGCCGCACTTTGATCAAGCCACACCTCGACAACGCGCCGACGAAATGTGTTGGCGTAGCCCCGAAGAACTCTACAACGGCGGTGAGGCGTTCAAGATTACGTGTCGAACGGACGCTGGGACGATCGTCACGATCATTGCCGACAACTATTTCGGTTACTGTAAAAAAGAAGTCAAAACGCAGATCAGCTATGCCGCCAACTTGATGGGGGGTGTTGAAGAAGAACACGCCGGTGGTGCTTGGGTCTTCCCTAGCTGGAATTGGGGCGAAGACTTGCAGGTCAACAGCAAGCGATACAACGGACGGACGTTCGACGATGTCGTTGGTGATTACGGTTCATTGATGGAAGTCCGCGCGGACGGATACGGAATCGACCTTAAGTTTCCGAAACTGTACTACATCCCTGAAGACGCTCGAGTCGATCTTCGCCAACAAGATATTTCTTGGCATCGCGGAGAGCGCACTGTCAGCATCCCGCTACTTCCCGGTCATGTTTATATGGCTCCGTCCGGTTACAAGGTCCGTATGGAGAAGCATCCATCGGCTCCAAGCTGGCGAATCATCGGAACGGCCGCTGAAGGGACTTTCTGTCATAAGCCTTGCACCGTCAGCGGTGGAGGTAAGAGCGAGATCAGTAAGTCGCTTGTGGATTACATGCAATACGGTTCGGTGTTCGTCTCGGACATCGAGAAGGATTTGGACTTGGTCCAATCGATTCTGGATCGCAAATACGATGACCGTTGGTCAGCGGACGCGGCGACTCAGCAACACTACGAAGTTTATGCCAGCCGCCCGATCCTCAGTTCAAAAAGATCGCTGGGGAGCGTGATCAAGCTGCTTACTCCATCCGAGGACTACACCGAGTCGTACAACAACTGGCTGCGAACGCTTCCGAGTCACATTCACGCGCTAGTGCTGGCGATCAAGCGGTTTTACAACCCAGCCTGGGGTGATGATTGGCGACGACACTTCAGCGTGGACTTCGTTAACGGCAGTCCCGGCCACGAACTGAAGTTGCATGATCGCAAGATTGTTGGCACGTACTTGCGAGTTGGCCTGTCCGGCAATCATGGCTGGAGAACATTCAAAGTCCGTCAAGACTTCGCGGCAGCGGACAAGGTGCAGGCTGAGGATGACATTAGCGCGTCGGTCGTCGTCCCAGGAAAATGCCTGGAATACATGGCGCCGAATCCCGAAGCGAACACAGACAGTCACAAGTTTGTGATCAACTGCGAGTATCGTTTGTTTCAGCGTCCGGACGACGCAATTCATCGCGGTTTTGATAAGCAGGCGGAAGCTGATCTGGCTCGCCGCGATCTGAACTTCATCTCGAATTTCGAACCGCTCACGCGCCGCGACGTGGATGAGATGATGACGAAGGTGGTGGACTTCGACGCATTCACCGCGCCCGTCAAAGAACTGCTGCAATCGGTGAGCAAAGGAGAAAGCGGCTACATCGTCTGCTCGGACAACCCGCGTCGAGTTGGCGGTGTCCCCTCAAAGAATCCTCGTTATTTGCAAGATCGGCCCGACATCACTCGGCCCATGGATCG
>CAIJTL010001652.1 GCA_903823545.1 uncultured Planctomycetaceae bacterium | reverse complement strand
CTCAAGCTGCGTTGGGTCGACTGCGAAAACTGGGATCTGCTCGCCGTGCGAAATGGAACCTACGGTAAGCCAGTGGGCTTTCGAGACTGGGTTGACGAGATTCACGTCACTCCTGCGCCCGGTACTCACGGCGAAGAAGAGGCCGTTCCGACCAAGGTCCCCAAGAAACAAAAGGCGTTTCGTCCGTCGATCTATCTTTCCGAAAAGCCCAAGCGTCCCAAACGCAAAACGAAAACCGATAATGATCTCGGCAAGCCATTGGGCGATTAATCTTCAAACAAACGCCCCCACTGAGCTTGTCTCGGTGGCTCGCGGGCGTTTGCACTACGCGACGCAGCATCTCACGTGAAAACAGTCGTAGTGCATAAGCCCGAATCCACCGAGGCAAGCTCGGTGGGGGCGATGAACATCGCTTGTTGAAGAGCAATTGAGCTTGATGTTGTCGATCGAACGGACCGCCAAGTCACTTCGACGGATTCAATTCCGCCGGGAGTTCAGCCAGCGGAGTGAGTTCCAAGATGTCGGTCTGATACCACTGCTTCTTATTGAGCGTTCCGTCGGCTCGATTGGCGAAGTGGTAGCCGGTGACGTGTGAAGGGTACTCGTTGCCGGCGGTGGTCTTCTTCCATTCGCTGAAAAGATGCCGCGTGTCGCTGTAATCGATCGCGATGAGGCGTTTGCTCTCTTTGTCGAACCACAGGTCGATCGGCTCTTTGACCGATTCAGAAACTCGCAGTCCGAACGCTGGTTTATCGGCGACTGTCGAATCGGCGATCTCTGCGATCTTGGATTTGGGGTCGAGCAGAATTCGGAGGCTCCAGGCCCAGCACAAGACGCGGACTTTGTCTTTGTCTCGCTTATTGTTGCCCACCCACCAATCGCCAGAGACCTGCACGACCGAAGTTCGGTTCTCCTTCGTTTCCGCTGTCGGTGGGCCTGCGGGAGTGTCCGTGATGAGGACTCGTTCGCGAAACCGAAACAGCTTCAGCAACTTCTCTTCGCCTCCAGCAGTCGTCACGACTTGCTCGACCAACTTCTTGGCAGTCGCCTCATCGGCAAAGCTGGTTTCGACGTGAGTGAAAAACGCCGCCAACAAGGTCAGAAAACAAACCGCAAAAAAAATCCGTTGAGTTCGCATGATGAGTCCTATTTCTTCAGATACGTACCGAGTTCTTCTGCCGTCAGTCGGACTGATGCACCATCTTTGGGAACTTCGATTTTCGCAGTCCACAGAATGCTGTTGATGAGAAACCGACGATAGCCTTCTTCCGCCAAGCTGTTGTGAAGGTGAGTGCCGGTGAACGTGAATGATCGACCGCCGTTCGCTCGTTCGTAAAGCCACGCGACGATCGTGTCGTCGTTGAGTTCTTGATTGGCCGCTTTCGGCGAGACTGTGCGGAGCAGCGGCGTGACTCCCTGCATCTTGGAGACGAACTTCAGCTTGTAGAGCCAGCCGTCATCGATCTTGAACGGCGTCACGCCACGACTGACGGGATGCTCGGCGAACCTTGAAAACTCCGAGACCCAGTGGGCTCGCTGCGAATGTCCTTTTTCAAATGCGCCACCCATCCAATCGCGGGCTCGATCGCCAAGTTCTTTGGGATAGTCAATCAATTGATGCAGATGGATCAACCCCGCTCCGTCATCGGCGAGCTTCTGCACTTGAGCCATGCGGTCGCCGGTCAACAGGCCGTGCTTGTCACCCCCATCGAACAGCATCACGACCGCTTTCGCTCCCGCCAAAGTCTCCGGCTTCTTCGGCCAATCGAGTGCCAGTACCGGTGCCACTCCCGGCGTTTGCTTCAGCAGATCGGCCAACACCGCGCAGCCCGCAACGTATTCATGCTCTCCCGGCTTGTAGACGTTCGAGCCAGCGATCAACACGATCTTGGTCAGCTTGGAATCTGTCGGTGACACTTCGATTTGATCGGCTGATGGGAACTTGGGGCCGGGCTCCGCTGCGAGCGTTTGCATTGAAGCGAGTCCGATGAGCAGTAGGGCGAGTGCGAGGGTTCGGAGCGATGAGGGCATCTGGATGTCCTTTGTGAAAAACTGGCGGTGAGGCCCAATACAGTAATCCGAATTCTCAGCGAGGGCGAATGCGCACAGGCACGTGCGAACTCAGTGGAGTGTCGCAATGAGTTATGGCATCGCTGGCTGTGCGGTGGGGATGAGGGGAAGTCCTCAAATGTTCGTTTTTGGAAACACTGAGGAACGCTGAGAAAACGAACGCAGAGGACACGGAGAAATCTCAGCGAACTCTGCGTCGTGCTCCGTGGTCTCTGCGTTTCAAAAAGCAAAGTTCCGAAAAGAGCTCCAACTTTGTTTCAGACGTTGTTACGAGTGGATTCTCCCTCGTTCAGCATCAAGTGAAGCGAGCGCCCTCGCTGACGCTGCGGGTTACTTGGCGGAAGCCGGGCGAAACCTCATCCGAAATCGGTCCAGAAACAGATAGACCACCGGGGTCGTGTAGAGCGTCAGAAGTTGGCTGAAGATGAGGCCGCCGACGATCGCGATGCCGAGTGGTTGGCGAAGTTCGGCACCGTCACCGGTTCCCAACGCGAGTGGCAAGCCACCCAGCAATGCGGCGAGCGTTGTCATCGTGATGGGGCGGAATCGTAAGACACACGCTTCAAAGATGGCGTCTTCCGGTGTCTTGCCGTGATTCCGTTCGGCTTCGAGAGCGAAGTCGATCATCATGATTGCGTTCTTCTTAACGATGCCGATCAGTAACAAGATGCCGATCAACGCCATCACGTTGAGTTCCGTTCGGCAGATCATTAGCGCCAGCAGGGCACCGACACCGGCCGACGGAAGCGTTGAGAGAATCGTCAGCGGATGGATGTAACTTTCATACAACATGCCGAGCACGATGTAGACCGTCACCAGCGCGGCGAGGATCAGCAGCGGCTGATTGCTCAGCGAAGCAAGGAAAGCTTGAGCCGTTCCTTGAAAGCGACCTTGAATGTTTTCGGGAAGTCCTAGCTCTCGCGTCAGACCTTCGACGAGCGGCACGACCTCGCCAAGCGAAGTTCCAGGGACGAGATTGAAGGAGATTGTGACCGACGGAAACTGTCCGGAATGATTGGCGGCCAGTGCGACGTTGGTCGAGTTTTGCCGGTAGAGTGTCGTCAGTGGAATCTGTGCGTTGTTCCGTCCTCGAATGAAGATGTGCCGCAGAGAATCGGGATTCTGTGAGAACTCTGGTTCGACCTGCATCACGACGTGATATTGGTTGAGCGATTCATACAACGTTGAAACCTGCCGCTGGCCGAACGCGTCGTAGAGCGTGTTGTCGATTGCGGCGAGCGTGATGCCGAGTCGCGAGGCGGTCGCTCTGTCGATGTTCAATCGCGTCTGTAAACCGCGATTCTGTTGGTCGGTGTTGACGTCGATGACGCCAGGAAGCTTTCGCATTTCGCGAAGGAGTTTTGTGCTCCATTGACCGAGTTCCTCAGAGTTGTCGCCCCGCAACGTGTATTGGTACTGCGAACTACTCGCTCGACCGCCGATGCGGAGATCCTGAACCGCTTGAAGATAGAGGTTGGCTCCTGGAATCTTTGAGGCTTTACCCCGAATGCGGCCGATGACTTCGTCAGCGCGGAGCTTTCGTTCGCTCATCGGTTTTAACGCGACAAACATTCGACCGGAGTTTGACGCACCGCCCGCTTCACGCGAACCGCCAGTAAACGCTGTCACGCTATCAACAGCCGGGTCTTCGCTTACTGCGGAGGCAAATTGAACGAGCAGGCGAGCCATCGCCTTTGACGATGTGTCTTGGTCTGCTTGAACGTTGCCCGTTAAACGGCCGGTGTCTTGCTGTGGGAAGAAGCCCTTGGGGACGATCACGTAGAGGTAAATCGTGAGCCCGATTGTTGAGAGCGTGATGAGTAACGTAATGATCTGATGGCGAAGCACGACGAGCAGCGTCCGAGTGTAGAGATGAAGGACCAATTCAAAGATCCGCTCGCTGAATCGGTAGAGTGCTCCGTGGCGGTGCCCGGTGTTGGGCTTCAAGAGAAATGCACACATCATCGGAGTTGTCGTGAGCGACACGAGCAGCGACACGACGATCGAAACCGACAGCGTCACCGCGAATTCGCGGAACAACCGACCGACGATACCGCTCATCAACAGAATCGGAATAAAGACGGCAATCAACGAAACGCTGATCGACAACACGGTAAAGCCGATTTCTTTTGCACCAAGCAATGAGGCTTCCATCGGCGACAGTCCTGCCTCGATGTGTCGCGAGATGTTTTCAACCACGACGATGGCGTCATCGACGACGAAACCGGTGGCGATCGTCAGGGCCATCAGCGAGAGGTTGTCGATGCTGTAATCGAGGAGGTACATCACACCAAAGGTTGAAACGAGTGAGACTGGCACCGCCACGCTGGGGATGAGAGTCGCTCGCAGATCGCGAAGAAAAAGAAATACGACAAGGATGACAAGCGCGACCGAGATCACGAGCGTAAATTGCACTTCGCGCAGTGAAGCGCGAATCGTTCCCGTCCGGTCCATGACCGCTCGAAGATTCATTTCGGCAGGAATTTGTGCCTGAAGTTGCGGTAGCAAGTTTTTGATCCGGTCGACCGTGGCGATGATGTTTGCTCCGGGTTGGCGGAACACGATCAACGTGATCGACGGCTTTCCGTCCGAGAGGCCGAACGCGCGGATGTCTTCAACCGAGTCAGTCACGGTTGCGACATCTTTCAATCGAATCGGCGCGCCGTTGCGAAAGGCGACAAACAATGGTTCGTATTCTTTGGCCGTCATCAGTTGGTCGGTGGCACTAATCGACCACGTCTGACTCGCGTCGGCGATCTGTCCCTTGGGACGATTGGCGTTGGCCGTTCCCAGGACCGCGCGGACGTCTTCCAGGCCGAGGCTGTAGTGATTCAAAATCGTCGGATTAACGTCGACGCGAACAGCCGGTGGTGAGCCCCCCCCCACACTCACTTGTCCGACACCCTGAATTTGTGAGAGACGCTGCTGCAAGATCGTCGCCGCCACGTCGTACATTGTGGCTTTCGTGTAGGTCTCCGATGTGATGGCCAAGATCATGATTGGCGAGTCGGCAGGGTTAACCTTTCGATACGAAGGATTGTTGGGAAGGTTGGTGGGAAGCTGACCTCGCGCTGCATTGATCGCCGCTTGAACATCGCGCGAGGCCGCGTTGATGTCCCGATCGAGATCGAATTGGAGCGTAATAGATGTCGAGCCGAGCGAACTGGCCGAGGTCATCTCGGCGACTCCGGCGATCCGCCCAAATTGCCGTTCCAGCGGCGTCGCGACAGCGGAAGCCATCGTTTCCGGATTCGCCCCCGGAAGCGAGGCGCTCACTTGAATCGTCGGAAAATCGACCTGCGGCAACGGCGACACTGGCAGCAACCCGTAACCGAGTGCACCGGCCAGCGTAATCGCGATCGTGAGCAGCGTTGTTCCGACAGGCCGATGAATGAAGGGGGTTGAGAGGCTCATGTCGCCTCCCGTTTGTCATTCAAATCACCTGACGCGTGAGTGAGCAGAACGCAGCGTTGCGGAAAGAGAGATAACGCAAAGACGCAAAGACGCAGAGAGGCAAAAGGGGAGAAGTGCTGCAACCAAACGAATCTGAAGTACGAGTTACGAGGCTGCGTCTTTTCGGTATTCAGCCCCAACGGGGCGATGCTAGG
>CAIJTL010001651.1 GCA_903823545.1 uncultured Planctomycetaceae bacterium | reverse complement strand
CGTGCTCAGTTCCTGCTGGCCGATGCAATCGTGAAGGCGAATCCGGCGAAAACCGCTGACGGACAAAATCAACAGAGAGCTTTTGATTTCGTCACCACATCGTTGAATCAGACGGAAACAGCACCTGCCGCGAAGGTACATGGGCTCTGGACACTGCATCATTTCTTCGAACATTTCCCCGGCAACGCGGCCCCGTCACCGCTTGATCCGGCAAAGCTCTGGTCGAAGATGTTGGCCGATCGAACTCAGCCAGCAGACGCACGTGCTCAGGCCGCGAGGATTCTCGGATTGAATCGTCGCCACGAAGGAGAGGTCGCATTGGTCGAATCGCTCGCCACCGATCCCGATGCTGGCGTGCGACTGCAAGCGGCAATTGCGATCGGGCGTCTCGGTGATCCGAACCCGGATGCAAAATGGAAAAGCACTGACTCCGGACAGCCTGGAGCAATCGTGCCGCGTGACAACGACACGAATTTGACCGACCTGAAGCCGGGTTGCTCATCGTGTGCGGCGGACTTAATGAAATCACTTGGTGACGAAGACCCGTATGTGCGGCACGTCGTGATTCAAGCTTTGCGGGTCGTCAACAACTGGTCGGAAATCAATGACGCCTTATCGTCACCGAACAGCAACGTTCGGTCTGGTGCGTTGCTCGCGCTGACCGGCGTCTACGATGAGGCGGCAATCAAGGCTCTGGCTGGTTTCGCAGCCCGTTCTGATGCGTTACCTGCCGAGCAAGCCCAGGCAATCGAAGCATTGTCGGAAGTCGTTCGTCGAGCTGATCCGTATGTCAAAGGTTGGTGGGGAACTCAACCATCAAAGAGCAAACCCGCTCGATCGAAGAAGAATGATTGGTCGGGTTCGGCGGCGGTGCTCGTCGCGCTACGCGAGGCAACTGGTGCAAATCGACCAGCTCTCATTCGGCTGGCCGCCATCAGAGCATGGCGAGAAATCGCTGATCCCGAAGCATCCGCGTTGCTGCGTGAGATCGCGATCAACGACGCTGATAACGCAGTGAGGCGTGAGGCAGTGACCTCGCTGGCGTTAACTAAAGACAAGGATTCGGTCTCGTTGTTTGCGAAGATCGCTGGTGATAACAAGTCAGATGATGCGCTGCGGCAAGAAGCGGTGAAGGGAATCTCGGCGATCGGGTCTCCGGAAGCGGTGAAGCAATTAATCGACATTGTGGCCGCGAGCGTCACTTCACCGGAACTTGCGGCGCTGTCGATTGAGGCACTCGGCAAGCTGAAGAACGGCGACTCGGCTGGAGTGATCGAGAAGCGTTTGAGCGACAGCAACGCAACCGTTCGCCAAAGAGCGGCAGAAGCGTTAGGCGAAATCCGTGGCACTGCCGGAGCAAATCGCATTGCGGAGTTGCTGAAGGACGGCGACCTCAACGTGCGGAAGACAGTGCTGTCTGTGCTGAGCAAACTGAAATCTGGCGACGTCGTGCCTGCGGTTATCGCTGCCGCGGCTGATCCGGCAGTGAAGTTTGATGCTCAAGTCGCACTCACTTCAATCATGGATCGTCGAGCGTTACCGCTGTATCTCGATGGACTGGCAAGTCCAAATGCCGATCTGCGTAACGCGAGCCTCAATGCACTGGTTGCACTTCGCGGCGTGATTGGCAACGACATTCTGAAATTGCATGAACTCAACGAACTGCCGAGCAATGTTCGTGGTCCGTTACAGGGAGTTTTCTCGGCTCCGGCACCGATTATGAAGTGGCATTTGTTGGGAACGATTCCGAAGGACAAGCCGCTGCCGAAGTTTGATCTGTCGGCAGCACCGGACCTCACCGCGTTGCAACATGTCGGCGAGCGAGCGCTCAAATGGAAAGCGATTGACGTCAAAGACAAGAACGGACGCGTCAATCCTGGTGAGCACTTGGAAGGCCCCAAGGACGAAGTCTGGAACTTGGCCTATGCTGCGATCGAGGCTGAATCAGACGGCCCGCGCACGATCATTGTCGGCAGCGACGATCAACTCATCGTTCATGTGAATGGCAAGAAAGTTTACGAGTTCATGGGGAATCGAGGCTGGGACAAGGCTCAAGGTCAGTTCACAGCAGACCTCAAAAAAGGGACGAATCATCTTTGGATGCAATGCGGAAACACCAGCGGCCCGTGGGATATGTCCGCAGCGATCAGCCAGCAAGATCCGAAGTTCGCGTTCTTGTTTGAGAACGTCGCTCCGAAGCTCGACATCGCCGCGTTCCGCGATTTCGCCAACAAGAATAAAGGTGACGCTGATCGAGGCGGCAAGATCTTCGCGAACCCACAAGGTGTCGCCTGCGTGAAGTGCCACGCCGTCAGCGGGACCGGTGGCAAAGTCGGCCCGGACCTCGTCGGCATCGGAGCACGATATCCCCGCGATGAACTAATGCGTTCGATCCTCGAACCATCAAACCGGATCGCCAACGGCTATGACGTGATGACGGTCATCACCAACGACGGTAAGTCACTCACGGGGATCCTGAAGCTCGACAGTCCTGAAGCGGTTGAGTTGATGACCATCGAAGGGAAACAAATCCGTATTCCAAATGCCGACATCGACGAGAAACTTAAAAGCCCTGTGTCTCTGATGCCTAACGGCCTGAAAGACGGCATGACACTGCAAGACTTCGCCGACATCGTGGCCTACTTGGAAAGCCTGAAGCAACCGCCACCGACAAAGTGATTGTTCGATCGACCGATTGGAATTCGATTGGTTCTCGCTCACGGTGATGATCGATAGGCCCGACACACAACAAGCGGCAGATCGAAACTTTAGCATTGAATCTTGTCGGTGATGCGAACGAATTGTGAATGTATTTATGCCGCGCGTCGAAGCGGCATATCTGCGACAGAGTTCGTTCGCCCTGCTAGTTCGAGCCACAGGGCTCTGTATTGAGCGACGATTTGGACAATGTCGTATCGCTCACAAACTCGACGTCGAGCGGCTTGTCCCAGCGAGACTCGATCGACTCGCGGCAGACTCAAGATGTCAGCAATCGCGTCTCCGAGCTGTTGCGAGTTTTGCTTTGAAACGATTCTGCCAGTGTCGCCAACGACTTCCGCACATTCGCCAACATTGGTCGCGACGCAGGGGACTCCGCAGGCCATTGCCTCACCGACCACATTGGGAAAACCTTCGGTCGTCGAGGAACAGACGGAGATATCTAAGCTCGCGTCAATCGCGGCGGGATCAGGACGCACTTTGAGCAGATGAAAATGATCTCGCAGGCCAACCTCGTCGACCCAACTCCAAATGTCAGTCGTCGTAAAAACTTGGTCGGCCCCCACCAAAAGAAAATGTGCATTGGGAACACGATCAACAATTACTCGCGCGGCTCGCACGAACGTTCGGTGATCCTTGTGTGGATGAAAGCGGCCCATCAATCCGACGAGCGGCACTTCATCTGAAAGCCCCAACTCCTGACGCACTCGCTGCCGAGCAGCAGGGTCCGGATGAAACTCGCTGAGATCAAAGCCGTTTGGGATGACCTGTAATAACTCGGGGGCGTAGCCAACATTGCAATGTGCTTCGCGAGCGGCCTCGGCACAAAGCACGATTTTTTCCGGCATCAATCGCGAAAGTTTGCCGCCGATCCATGCCGTCAGTCGCATCGATCGAGAGTCGATCTTCGCATCGATTGTGCTGTGCCGGATGTTCCAAGCGACCGGACAATCTCGGCGAGCGAGCTTCGCTGCGAACCCACCGTAAAGATTGCTGAGGTACATCCAACCTTGCACAACGTCAGGTCGAAACTGCTTTAGCTCGCGAGACAGCGTCACGATATCGGAGGGGTTCGGTACCCGTCGCTTCAGGATATCCATCCCCAAGACCGGAATGCCCGCAGCCTCCAGTTGGTCCGCAACTGCGCCGCAGGAATCCAGGCAGAAGACCTTCATGTCGAACTCGTCGGGCGAAAGTCGTGTGAGCACACGCCCCACCATCCGCTCGGCTCCGCCGACTCCAGTCCCATTGACGACTACTGCCAGACGCACTCGCTCCATGACCTCGCCACCACTTCCTATCGT
>CAIJTL010001650.1 GCA_903823545.1 uncultured Planctomycetaceae bacterium | reverse complement strand
CCTTTGGCGGTGCAACTCCACGCGGCACGGCAGGGACTGGTGCAGCCTCGGTTCGCAGCGATTTAGGTCGCCCCTTCACCAGACTGTTACCGTTAACGATGGTCTCGGCGAGGAAGGACAGCAGACGAGTCGCACGGTTCTTGCGAACATCAAACTGGAACAGTTCCGGAGTCTCATCGATAAATCGAGTCGTGCAGTCACCGTTCACAAACGTCGGGTGATTCATCACCTTGGCAAGGAACGGAATGTTGGTCTTCACGCCGCGAATTCGGAATTCCTTCAGAGTGCGGTCCATGCGATGGATCGCGTCGATAAAGCGGCGTCCGCGAGTTGTCACTTTGGTCAGCAGCGAATCATAAAACGGATTCACAACCGCACCGGAAAACGCGCTGCCGGCGTCGAGCCGAATGCCCATGCCACCGGAGGAACGATAATGTGTCACGCGGCCGTAGTCGGGCATGAAATTGTTGGCCGGGTCTTCCGTCGTGACTCGACACTGCACGGCGAAACCGTTGGTGCGAATTTCCTTCTGATCTCCAAGACCGATTTCTTCGTCGGCCAGTTTCATTCCCTGAGCCACCAGGATCTGGCACTTCACGATATCGATATTGGTGATCTCTTCCGTCACCGTATGTTCGACCTGAATACGAGGATTCACTTCGATGAAGTAAAACTTATCGGCATCCACATCGACGAGAAACTCGACGGTTCCAGCACACGAATAATTGACCGCTTTGCCGATCTTTACGGCGGCATCCAGAATGCCATCGCGCAGAGACTTCGACAGGTTTGGAGCCGGTGCGAGTTCGACAACTTTCTGATGCCGACGCTGAACGGAACAGTCACGTTCAAACAGATGCACGAGGTTGCCGTGTTCGTCACCCAGCAGTTGCACTTCGATATGCTTGGCACGGGCAATGAACTTCTCGATAAACACGTCCGCGCAACCGAAGGCGGTTCGGGCTTCGTTGCGAGCTGACTCAAAGGCCTGATCAAAATCGGCGACGGTCTTGACGGCACGCATGCCACGCCCGCCACCACCTTTGGCGGCCTTGATCATGACCGGGAAGCCAATTTCTGTGGCTTTCGCTCGGGCTTCGGAGACGGATTCGATCGAATCCTTGGTTCCGCCCAGCACGGGAACATTTGCCTGCATCGCAATACTTCGCGCGGCGGTTTTGTCGCCGAGTGATTCGAGGCAATCGACGGACGGACCAACGAACTTTATGCCGGCTTCTTCGCAGGCCCGAGCGAATTCGGGGCGTTCAGAGAGGAATCCATAGCCCGGATGGATCGCATCGACGCCAATTTCTTTGGCCAGTGCGACGATGGCCGGGATATCCAGGTACGAGCGAATCGGTTCGCCCGGTTTGCCAATGCGGTAAGCTTCGTCCGCTTTGAATCGATGCAAAGCGTATCGGTCTTCATGAGAATAGATCGCGACCGTGCGAATTCCGAGTTCTGTAGCACTTCGAAACACTCGAATAGCGATTTCAGAACGATTAGCAACGAGCAGCTTTTTGATTGTAGGCATGAATTCTCGAACCACAAAAGACTGTATCGACGATGTCGAACGGCCATGAAAATCTCTGATTTCCGAAGCATCACTTTGCACGGAGTGCCACAACATAACCCAAGTTCGAACGACAATCCACCGGCGACGTAAAGAGTTGCAACGCTCGACATGAGAAGTGAGAAATGGTCGGGCGGATGCTCGGCGATTTGCCTGAAAAAAAGACATTCACGAGCCT
>CAIJTL010001649.1 GCA_903823545.1 uncultured Planctomycetaceae bacterium | reverse complement strand
ATTTCGCTTTTCTCTTTTACTCTTCCGTGTTTTTCAGTGTATTCCGTGGGCAACCTCTCTTCTTCCATTCACACCACGAGGAACACTCACATGAAACTGCAAAACAAAACAGCTCTCATCACCGGCGGCGCAACGGGTATTGGTTACGGAATCGCAAAAGCACTCGCCGCCGAAGGTTGTCGAGTCGCGATTGCCGGACGTCGCGAAGACAAATTGAAAGAAGCTGCTGCCGCTTGGTCGGGGACTCCGGCGATGATCTATCACACTTGTGATGTCGGCGATCGTCCCGGCGTGAATGCTCTGTTCGATTGGGCCACGCAACAACTCGGTCAAATCGACATCCTGGTGAACGCGGCGGGGACCAATATCAAGAACCGCACGATGGCAGAGATGCGTCCGGAGCAATGGGACGAGTTGATGTCAGCCAACGCGACCGGCGTCTACAACTGCATGTACGCAGTTTTGCCGCAGATGCGAGCACGGCAAGACGGAGTCATCATCAACATCTCGTCGATCAGCGGCAAACGAGCTTTCGCACTCGGCGGTATCGCTTATGTCGCGTCAAAGTTCGCGATGTCTGGTCTCTCGACCGCCGTCGCGAACGAAGATGGCAAAAACGGCGTGCGAGTGACGACGATCTATCCTGGCGAAGTCGATACCCCGATCCTCGAGCATCGTCCGAAGCCAGTCACCGACGAGCACCGCGCCGCGATCCTCAAGCCTGAAGATTTCGGCGATATCGTGGTCTCCATCGCAGCACTTCCGAAACGTGCTCACGTGCCTGAGTTGATCCTCAAGCCGACGCATCAGGATTATCAGTAAACATCCCTAAAACGCGACGTCGTCCTTCCCTTTCAACGCCAGCATTTGCCGCACCTCTGCGGGCGTCGCTACATCAAGCGACAGCTCGCTGAGGATGCGGCGAATTTTTTGGACTTGTGCCGCGTTGGATTGGGCGAGTTCACCCTTTGCCAAATAGAGATTGTCTTCGAGGCCGACTCGGATGTTTCCACCCATGATCGCACCCGTCGTGACGAAGTTCGTTTGATGGCGTCCCGCTGCGAGAATCGACCAGTGGTAGTCGTCGCCGAAGAGCTTGTCCGCAATGCGCCGCATGTGAACGAGGTTTTCAACATCGCAGCCGATTCCGCCAAGGATGCCGAAGATCGTCTGCACGAAGAGCGGCGGTTGAACCAAACCACGTTCGAGAAAATGAGCCAACGTGTAGAGGTGGCCGATGTCGTAGCATTCGAATTCAAACTTCGTCCCGCAACCTTTGCCGAGCGTTTGCAGGATCGTTTCGATGTCACGAAACGTGTTCTTAAAAATTCCATCGCGTGTGTTTTCGAGATACTGCGGCTCCCACGGATGTTGCCAATTGCTGAACTTGTTGAGTGCCGGATACAGCCCAAAGTTCATCGAGCCCATATTGAGCGATGTCATCTCCGGCTGAGCCTTCGTCGGCCCGACAAGCCGTTGCTCAACGGTCATGTTGTGACCGCCGCCGGTGGTGATATTGATGATCGCATCCGTGCGTGACTTGATCTGCGGCAAGAAGTCCCAAAAGACCGCCGGATCGGGCGTCGGGCATCCGGTCTCCGGATCGCGAGCGTGCAAATGCAAAATGCCCGCCCCTGCCTCAGCCGCTTCGACGGCGCTGTCAGCAATCTGCTGCGGCGTGATCGGCAAATACGGTGACATCGTCGGAGTGTGAATGGCACCAGTCACCGCGCAGGTGATGATCACTTTACGAGTCGCTGCCATGAGTGTTCTCGAAGGTGTGTGGTCGAAAAATCGAATCGGCTGAAAAGCGATAATGCTAAGCCACGATGTTCTGCACCACTTTGCCATGCACGTCGGTCAGGCGGAAATCGCGACCTTGGAAGCGGTACGTCAGACGCTCGTGATCGAAGCCGAGAAGGTGCATGATTGTGGCTTGCAAGTCGTGCACGTGGACCTTGTCCTTCGCCACAGAGAAGCCGAGGTCGTCGGACTCGCCGTGCATTGTGCCTCCCTTTACGCCACCGCCAGCCATCCACATGCAGAAGCAATCGGGATAGTGGTCGCGACCGAGGACATTGCCGCCGGCGGTGCGCCCTTCGCGGAACGGTGTGCGACCGAACTCGCCACCCCACACGATGAGCGTATCATCGAGTAGCCCGCGTTGTTTCAGATCTTTGATGAGCGCGGCGACCGGCTTGTCCATCGTCGCACACTTCTTGGTGAGCCCATCGGTCAGCCCTTCGCCCGGCCCGGTGCCATGGAAGTCCCAGCCCCAATCGAAGAGCTGCACGTATCGCACACCCGATTCGATCAAACGGCGAGCCAACAGGCAATTGTTAGCGAGGCTCGACATGCCGGGCTTCGCACCGTAGTTGTCGAGGACCGCTTGCGGCTCTTTGGTGATGTCCATCACTTCGGGAACCGACGTCTGCATCCGAAACGCCAACTCGTACTGCGAGATGCGTGTCGCCGTCTCTGGATGTCCGAAGTCGCGAGCCTGCGCTTCGTTCAATTGCCGCAGCGCATCAAGGCTCAATCGACGCATCTCTCGATCCATGCCGTCCGGGTCGGAGGCATACAGCACCGGATCACCCTGCGAGCGGCATTGCACTCCCTGATAGACCGATGGCAAGAAGCCGCTGCCGAATGAGTTCTTGCCGCCGTTGGGCTGCACTCCGCTGGAGATCAACACGACGAAGCCGGGCAGGTTTTCATTCTCCGATCCGAGCCCGTAAGTCACCCACGAACCCAATGACGGCCGACCGGATCTTGGCGATCCCGTGTAAATCAACAATTCAGCCGGAGCGTGATTGAACTGATCTGTGTTCATCGAACGAATGACGCACATCTCATCGGCGACTTCGTGCAAATGCGGAATCGCATCTGACATCCAGACGCCCCCTTTGCCATGCTGCGTGAAGGTTCGCGGCGTTCCCAACAACTTCGGCACGCCCGATGTGAATGCAAACCGTTTCCCCTTGAGATACTCGTCCGGGCAGTTTTCGCCGTTGTGCTTCACGAGTTCCGGCTTGTAATCGAACAAATCCAAATGTGGTGGCGAGCCTGTCATGTGCAAGTAAATCACTCGCTTGGCTTTCGCTTCGAGCGGAGCCTTCTTCGGAGCCAACGGATTCGCCGCCGCCGCTGGTGCAGCTGGAGCATCCTTGCTCAACATCGACGCCAGCGCAATCGCGCCGAGCCCCGCTTGACTGTGTTTGAAGAAGTGACGGCGAGTCATCGCTTGAAGGATTTCGAGTTTTGGATTCATCGAGTTTTCCCAAATTATTTCGAGTAACAGGACACGTCATTCGAGTCCCAATGGAATCGGTCCTAGGTGTTATCGCCGCATCAGCATTTCATCCAAATTCAACATCACGTTTCCGACGAGCGTCCAGGCGGCGAGGTCGACGGGGTCTGCTCCTTCGGGGAGTGGACCGAGTGGGTTGGTTGCTAGTCGTTTCGCTTTATCGACGTCCTTCGAGAATCGCTCGCGAGCTTGATCGTAGAGCTTGACCAGATCTGTGACTTCATCGGCTGTTGGTGGTCGCGAAAGGCATAGCTCGAAACCGGTTTTCAATTTCTCGGCAGAAGTACTGCCGGACTTTGCCATTCGACGCGCGATGGCTTGAGCCGCTTCGATATAGACCGGATCGTTCAACGTGACGAGCGCTTGCAACGGAGTGTTGGTGCGGGCTCGGCGAACCGTGCAGACTTCGCGATTCGTGGCGTCGAATGCCATCATCGACGGGTACGGGTTTGAGCGACGCCATGTCGTGTAGATCGCTCGACGATACTTGTCATCGCCAGCGCTTGTTTGCCAGTCGATGCCACTACCGAACGCCGCGCTGAGCCCCATCGACGGCTGCGGCGGCTTCACCGGAGGGCCGTACATCTTCGGGCTGAGCAAACCGCTCACAGCGAGTGCCTGATCGCGAATCGTCTCGGCAGACAACCGGAAACGAGGTCCACGAGCGAGCAAGAAATTCTCAGGATCGCGATCGAGCAATTCCGGCGAGACCTTTGAAGACTGCCGATAAGTTGCCGACGTGACGATCACCTTCAAGAACGCTTTGAGATCCCATTTCAGTGCCACAACCTCGGTTGCGAGCCAATCCAGCAGCTCCGGATGCGTTGGCGGTTCACCTTGCGATCCAAATTCTTCGCTGGTGCGGACAAGGCCATTACCGAAGATCGTCTCCCAATAACGATTCGCCAGTACGCGGCCAGTCAGAGGATTACGAGTGTCGACGAGCCACTTCGCTAAGCCGAGCCGATCGAGTGTCGATCCCTCCGGCAGCGGATGAAACGCAGCCGGGACACCGGGTGTCACTTCTTTGCCGAGATCCATGAAGTTGCCGCGCAATTGGATGTTCGTCTTGCGGCGCTTGTCGGTCGCAAGCTCACGGAAGATCGGCACCGTCGTCGCCGGCTTGAGGTAGGCCAGTGACTTCCGTGTCGTCCCTAACTGTTCGCGAGCAGCAGCCAACTCCGGCGCGATCGTCAGATAGAACTTGGAAAGCTCAGTCTTCTGCGCCTCAGT
>CAIJTL010001648.1 GCA_903823545.1 uncultured Planctomycetaceae bacterium | reverse complement strand
GTCGAGTGGGAAGACTGCGGTATGGACCGCGAACACGGCGCCCGCGAAGCCTGCCAGTTCTGCAAGAACGTCGACTTCAAGCCCTCGAACCGCCGGTTTGATTCTGCGTTTGAGAAGTAAGTGATTTGAGAATTGAGATTTCAAATTTGAAATCTCAATTCTCCGATGAAAACCCAACACAACAGCCCGTCTATGAATGAACATAGCGGGCTGTTGTCATGAACGGAGACCATCTCATGACTGTCGTTCGCGCCAAATGGGAAAACGGTCGAGTTGTGTTCAACGAACCGATCGCTTGGCCAGAAGGTCGCGATCTATTGGTGATTGACTCTCCAATCGCCCCAGCCAGCGGGCTCATCAACGACGATCACGCCGAAACACCGGAAGAGATTGTTGAGTGGCTCAAGTGGCACGACTCTTTGGAGCCACTCGAATTCACGGCTGAAGAGGAAAAGGACATTGCTGAATGGCTTCAGATGTCGCCCCAGTCTCAGGCTGCCGTACATCACTCCGGCAAATAGCCTTCGACGTATTTCATCAAGTCGAGACAATTCAGTTCATCCTTGATGCCGTCGAGTGTTGGTTCGTTGAGAGTACGGGCGACTTCTTGGACGATGAGATCGGCGAATCGTTTGCGGGCTCGGCTGAGTTGCTTGCGGAAGGCTTCGGGGGTCAGCTCTTGACCGCTCATTTCTGAGACTCGTTTAGCAAGCGTGGGCGAATCTTCTTCCGGAAATTGAGCAGAAGCTCGCAGCACCGTGCAAAAGAGATTGTTGGTCGTTCGCTTCTGGTACTTGTCGAGCGACTTCCAAGCCGCTTTCAGAATGCACTTACGCCAATCGCTGGTCCACTCCAATTGCGAAACCTCCGACACCGGCATTTGTTCCAGCCCCTCGATCGACATCGCAACTTGGTTGCGTCGACAGAGCCAGTGCATGGCGGCATTACGGACGATCGTGATGAGGTAGTAGCGGAATTTCCCTTTGTTTGAATCGGCGGTGTGAAACCCTTTTTGGATCATCCGCAGCATGAATTCTTGTTCGACCTCTTCAGCATCGTTGGGGTCATGAATCAATGTCGTCAGGTATTTGCGGATCGCTCGACCGTAACGCTTTACAAAGAGCGTCGGATTATTGACCGCCGTCCAACGTGTTGAGATGCGATTCAGCCACACTCGCTGGCTGGAACCGGAGATGGATGACTCTTCGAGGTTGTTGCTGCCGCTCACAGTCGGAGTGGGTTCAGCGGGATTGGAGTCCATCGCGTCGGGCCTTGTCGCGAAGAGCAATTTCGAGGTGATTTCGACAACGTAAGAGTATCCGACGCAGGGCGTGTCCAACAACTCGCGTCATCGCTCCCCGCTTCAATGACTTCCTGGATTTTGTGACGAGTGACCTACTTTAGAATCAGCCAGTTTTTGCGATTCCTGATCCTGTAATGACTTGGCAAGCCAGCGTCCCCACAACACATAATGCAAGACCATCATCAAGCCGAACCCTGCAGGGACGATGACAAACCAAAGCAAGTTGGGAATCACAAACGCCACCAATACAACGAAACCGAAAACGATGGTCAGCACCATCGTCAGCGCGGCAAATGTCGCATTATTTCGTTGATCTGTCGTCGGTCGTTGATCGGACATATGCTGGTTACTTCGGTGGAGTGGTCAACGGCGATGTTACTTCGGGATTCCAAAATGATTTTCGAGTTGGACATGTCGGTGCTCAAACCCGTCTTCCAATGACTCTCGGATCTTTCGTTCGCTCACCAGCAAGCCGAGCATTCCTCCCGGCGGCGTGAATTCAATGCGATCAACGATAATCACTCCACCGGGTGATTGCTTGAAGAGATGCTCGTGCTCCCAAGCCCCCATAGGACCAGACACCTGGCGCTCGATGAAGCGAGTTTGCTCTTCCCAAACTGTAATTTCATGAGAGGCCGATCGGACGACGCCATACGCCTGCACTCGAAAATCCATGCGAGCCCCCAACGAAAGTCGTTCTGGAGCGGCATCGAAAACGAGCATGATTTGTGGAGGGCTGATCAACCGAATGTTGGCCGGTCGCGTGAGAAACTCGAAAGCCTCCGTTGGAGTGCATGCGAGTTCTACTTCGACTTCAAATTGAGCCATAAATGTTCTCCGAAATCGTAGATCAGCCTTTGCAGGTTGATTCGATGCGTGGTGGATGTTGCCAGGAACATCCGGGTCAGCCGAAAAAGGCTGACCTACGATTCTTGGACCGAAGCATACTCGCGCACGCCATCACCTGTCAGTTAACGGCTCTTTTTTTCTGCTGTCCGTTGTTTGTTGGCGGTTGTTTATGGAATCATCTCGACGTGGTCATCGCGTTCTGAAGTATGGTCGTTGTGTTATGGGCTCGTTATGCGTTTTCCGTCTGATTTGCTGCGCCGCTGTTGGTTTCTCGCTGGACCGACGGCGTGTGGGAAAAGCGAAGTCGCTGTCGAGTTAGCAGAGCGAATGAAGTCCCATCGTAATCAGGCGATGGAGATCGTATCACTCGATTCGATGACTCTTTATCGTCGGATGAATATTGGCACGGCAAAGCCAACGAGCGATCAGATTGAGCGAGTGCCACACCATTTGTTTGATGTGCTGGAACCGTCGCAAGATTTTAGCGTCGCTGAATACCTCGCTTCTGCCGAGCAGATATGTCAGGGGATTGTCGCTCGCGGTCACACGCCGCTCTTTGTTGGCGGCACCGGTTTGTATTTAAGAAGTTTGCTGCGTGGAGTCTTTGCTGGTCCGCCAGCCAACGACGCGATTCGTTCTCGACTCGAAACCGAAGTGGAACGCGACGGCAAAGAAGCCTTGTTCGCACGACTGCAAGAAGTTGATCCGCCAACCGCCGCTCGCTTGCATCCAAACGATGTCCGCCGAGTCATTCGCGCTCTCGAAGTGAGCGAATTGACTGGAAAACCTCTGTCCTCTCAGCACCAAGAGGAACCACTTCCGCCTGCCGAACGACCTCGACACGTCTACTGGTTGGAACCGCCGCGCAACTGGCTCTATCAACGCATCGACGAGCGAGTTCTAACGATGATGTCGGCTGGATGGATCGACGAAGTCCGGGCTCTGATGAGCGAACCGCAGCCACTGAGCCTGACTGCGAGCCAAGCACTCGGTTATCACGAATTGATCGAACATTTGCAGGGGCGTCTCACGTTGCCGGAAGCCATCACCCAAATTCAGACGCGTACTCGCCAATTTGCCAAGCGGCAGCACACTTGGTTTCGAAATCTCGAAGAGTGCGTCGCAGTGCCAATCAACAGTCGTGACAACGCAGCCTCAATCGTCGAACGAATTATGGAAGCAGCACACTCGTTGTGCGATTGAACGAATTCAATTTGCCGCCGTTCAGCGGAGATATTTCGACGGCAAGGATCACAATCCCTGATCTTCGTCCTTACAGATCGCCCATCTCGGCGGGTGGTTCATCGAGCGCAAGAGCCCACTCGCTCCAAACTCGCCAGAAGTCTGGCAGTTCATCGCCATGAGTTTCAACAGCGATGTCAAAGGCCGCTCCCATCTTGATCCCCTCAAGGTCTTTGATGGTCCGGCCGGTCACCTCGGCAAGTTCCTTCATCGCTTTAAGCAACGCTTGCGATGCTGAGTTCGAGTGAAAGATATGGTCGGCGGCGGAATCATCCATCAATGTTTCTCCTAAATGCGAGTGGCTCACTACAGCGATGCTCAGACTGTGATGTTCAAATCGAGGCGGGATCGTAGCGAGCGTTGGAATTCAAAATCTATACGGTGAGAATCTTGCCCACGGAACACACTGAAGAACACGGAAAAAGAGAGGAGCAGGAATTGTTGTTCGGGAACATCAAGGAAACTCTATCTCGGTCGCTTAGCGGCTCTTGCCGTTTTTTTGTGTAATCCGTGGGCCATTCAAAATCATTTCAGGGGAGCTGTCGATGATCATCGAGTTGTTCGAGAGCCTGCTGACACCCTGTTCGCAAGCGGCGCGAAAGGTGGGATACCTTCGAGGGCAGATCTTGATCAAGGTTCGGTATCGACAATCTCGCCGAGCATGGCAGTCACATCTTAATCGGACAAAGCAACTCATTCGCGATGCGACAGAAGTCTGCCCGCAACGACGGAAAGCGGTGATTCTTGGGTCGGGGCTGTTGCTCGATATCCCGTTAGCCGACCTGAGTCGGTCGTTTCGCGAAGTGGTGTTGGTTGATGTCGTTCACCCGCTAAAAGTGACGTTGCTCGCGAGATGGTTCGGGAATGTCCGATTGGTCCGAGCCGATGTCACCGGGACAACGGAGAGGCTGACGCAGATTGCGAATAGCCCTAGGACTCCGTTGCCTCGATCGAATCCGGATTTGCTCTGCGATGACTCCGATGTGGACTACGTTGCCTCGGTGAATTTGCTCTCGCAGTTGCCGCATTTGCCAACCGTTTATTTGGACAAGCAACATCCTCGGCCAGAAGCTGAAATCGATGCGTTTGCTCGGCAGTTGATTGAATCGCATCTCGGATATCTGAGGCGACTCCCCGGCGTCGTCTCGCTGATTACGGACATCGAGAAATTGCAGGTCGATCGAGACGGGCGAGTCGTCGAACGGTTCGACATTCTTTATGGTGTTCGCGTACCGCAGCCAGACACCGAATGGATCTGGGAGCACGTACCGCTCAATCGCCTGTCGAAAGAATTTGCATATCATCGGCGTGTAGTCGCGATCAAAGATATCAAAGCCATTCCAAGTTGATCTCTCCTGTCACAGGAACCCATCGCATGAAATCGGAATTTCAAAGTCAGGTTCAGTTAACTCGTCGTGACATACTCAAGTGGGCAAGCATCGGAACGTCGAGTCTTTGTCTCCCGATGTTGCCAACCAATTTACTAACAAGCCAACTGCTCGCGCAAAACGACAAAGCAGCGGTGCCAACACAAGCACTCAATCGCTTTTCCCGAGTCGTTCAAGATTGGTTCGTCGATGAAGTGCGGCACATCGAATCGCAGATTCTTGCCGAGCAAGACGCACTGAAGACAAAGGCCGATGCCGAGACGTATGTCAAAAATGTACAGGCCAAGATTCGTCGTTGCTTCGGGCCGGAACCGGAGCGGACGCCGCTCAACGCGCGCGTGACGAAGATTGTTGAACGCGAGCAATACCGCATCGAGAACGTGATCTTCGAGAGTCGGCCAGGGATGTTGGTCACGGCGAATTTGTATCTGCCGAAGAATCGCAAAGGCCCATTTCCCGGCGTCATCGGTTCGTGCGGGCACTCGGCAAACGGCAAGGCGGGAGACGCATATCAGCCGTTCGCACAAACGTTGGCTAAGCTCGGTTACGCCTGCTTGATCTTCGATCCGATTGGGCAAGGGGAGCGCTTGCAGTACGTCGATGAGCAACTCAAACCGAAACGGGGCATCGGCGTGGCCGAGCACATTCATGCGGGGAATCAACAGTTTCTTGTCGGTGAATTCTTCGGAGCGTGGCGTGCGTGGGACGGCATTCGAGCGCTCGATTATCTGCTGACGCGCGAAGAGGTCGATCCGAAGCACATTGGCATCACGGGCAACTCGGGCGGCGGCACAATGACGACCTGGTTGTGCGGCCTCGAACGCCGCTGGACGATGGCAGCACCAGGATGTTTCGTCACGACATTTCGCCGTAACCTCGAAAACGAACTTCCGGCCGACACCGAACAATGCCCACCGCGAGTCCTCGCCGAAGGACTCGATCACAGCGACTTCCTCGCCGCGATGGCCCCGAAGCCGGTCATCATCCTGGCGAAGGAGCGGGACTTCTTCGACGTACGCGGCGCGACCGAAGCGTACTTGCGACTCAAGCGGATCTATTCGCTGCTCGGACATCCCGACAACGTGCAGTTGCAGATCGGACCAACGGACCACGGCTACTCCGTCGAAAACCGCGAGGCGATGTACCGCTTCTTCAACCGCGCAGTCGGACATCCGCCGATCGAATCCGAACCGGAACCTGTCGTCGAAAAAGACGAAGTTCTGTGGTGTACTCCGCACGGCCAAGTGGCCGAGTTGAAATCACGCACGGTCTTTTCCTTCACGAGCGAGAAGTCACGCGAGCTGTCCGCGAAACGCAAGCCGATCGGCGGCGATGAACTCAAAGCCGCACTCCGCGACACGCTCAAACTTCCGAGCACCGACACGCCGCCGGAATACCGCATCCTGCGGCCGATCAGACGGAACTACCCGAAGCCGCACGCGACGCATTATGCGATCGAGACCGAACCGAACATGTTCGCGGTCGTCACACTGTTAACCGACAAGCCGCACTACTCGCGTCCACCACAGACACCGCCGCGAGCGATCTTGTATGTCGCGCATCATTCCGCCGATGTCGAACTGACCGAAGAACCGCTCGTCCGCGAACTGCTCGCCGCCGAACCGGGAGCCGCATTCTACGCGCTCGACGTCCGCGGCATCGGCGAGTCTCGCCCCGACACCTGCGGAGCGGATCAATTTACGAAACCCTATGGCAGCGACTTCTTCTATTCGGCCCATTCCATCATGCTCGACCGACCTTACGTCGGCCAGAAGACTTTCGACGTCCTGCGAGTCCTCGAATGGCTCGCGTCATTCGGCCAACGCGACATCCACCTCGCCGCCAAAGGCTGGGGCACATTGCCCGCGACGTTCGCCGCCGTGCTCGGTAAGTCGGTGACTCAAGTGACGCTCAAAGAATCGCTCGACAGCTACGCCAGCATCGCCGAAGACGAAGACTACAAATGGCCGCTCTCCTCATTCGCGCCGAGCGTGCTGTCGCGATTTGATTTGCCGGATTGCTATCGTGAACTGACGGAGGCCAAGAAGTCCCGACGAGCTTGACGAGGCCGCGCAGTCGCATGAATCTTCAGGTGCCCACCTGATTTTGAAGCCGTCGCGAACAAGACGAAAATACTCTCTCGCGAGGAGCCCGAATGATGCCGACGAAGACTGGGCAATCAGCCAAACGCAAAACTCCGCACAGCATCTTCGACGAGATCGCCGACTTCCTCGCGACCTCGCCTGCTCGCGATGCGGTTTTGGATTATCACCCTTCCACCGCCCTTCAACGACGCGCGAGTCAGCTTCTTCAGAAAAACCGTGAAGAGACACTCTCCGCTGAAGACCGTCGCAATCTCGATGAGTTTTCTCACGCGGAAAGCCTGATTCGGCGACTCAAGGCCAAGCTGCGCGGAGTGAAGCGGCCATGAGTCGGCAAGTAACAGCTAGGCTCAAACGAGTGATTCGAGAGCAAACTCAGCAGCGTTGATCTTCTTGTGCTCGAATACGATGTAGTGCTACTGTTCGACGCAAATGGCACAACCGTGCCATTTGCATCGGCGCATGCATCCTTCAGGTGAGTTGAGCGATGAAGAGACTTAAGAGTGGTGGGGGTTGGAAAGCCATTGGATACACGCTGCGAATGGCCAATCGAGTGGGTTGGCTCAAGCTTTGGCGAGCGATGCGCAGCAAGAACGCATGCAAGACTTGCGCGCTCGGCATGGGCGGACAGATGGGGGGAATGGTCAACGAAGGTGGCTACTTTCCAGAGGTCTGCAAGAAGTCGTTTCAGGCGATGGTTTCCGACATGCAGGCCGGGATTACGCCGGAGTTCTTTCAACGGTTTGGGTTCAACGAACTGCGTGCCATGACTCCTCGGCAATTAGAGTCCAGCGGTCGATTGGTGACTCCGATTTATGCAGGACCAGAGGATTCACATTATCGAGCAATCTCGTGGGATGAAGCCTTTGAGCGGGTCGCTGAACGCCTTAAGCAGGCGGGACCAACTCGCAGTTTCTTCTATGCCAGCGGACGGTCGTCAAACGAAGCGGGATTTTTGTTGCAGCTCTTCTCCAGGCTGTTCGGGACCAATTACGTCAACAACTGCTCGTTTTATTGCCATCAAGCCAGCGGTGTGGGTTTGGCAGATAGCGTTGGCGTTGGAACAGGAACAATACGGCTCGAAGACCTTGAGCACGCGGATCTCTACATTTTGATCGGTGGGAATCCAGCGTCGAACCATCCGCGTCTGATGCGCAGCCTCATGCAACTTCGTCGAAATGGTGGAGAGGTGGTTGTCATCAATCCGGTTAAGGAACTGGGGCTGACAAACTTTCGAGTTCCCAGCGACGTTCGCAGTTTGTTCTTCGGGACAGAGATTGCGAGTCTCTACGTGCAGCCTCACATTGGTGGCGACATTGCATTGCTCACGGGAGTGGCCAAGGAAGTGCTTGCTCGAAATGCTCAAGATGCGGAGTTCATCGCAGAGGCAACAGAAGGATTTTCTAGCTTCATCCAACAAATCGATGCGACGTCGTGGCAAGACATCGAACGGAATTCCGGTGTGACACGTGCAGAAATTGTTCTCATCGCGGATCGATACGTTAAAGCGAAGCATGTCGTTATCGGATGGACGATGGGAATTACTCATCACCTGCACGGAACGAACAACGTCAGAATGATTGCAAATCTCGCGTTGTTGCGGGGCATGGTCGGACGCCCCAATGCCGGCCTCATGCCGATTCGAGGACACAGCAATGTTCAGGGGATTGGCTCAGTCGGTGTGACTCCGACACTGAAGAAAGCATTGCTCGAGCGATTCGAGAAGCGACTTGGAATCGAAGCCCCTAAATCACCCGGCTTAGACACGATGGCCTGTGTTGAAGCTGCTGATCGAGGTGAAATGGATGTGGCGCTGTGTCTTGGCGGAAATCTGTATGGCAGCAATCCGGATGCGGCATTTGCCGAACGAGCGATGTCAAAGATTGGTTTCGTGACATATCTCACCACGACGCTGAACACGGGACATGCCTGGGGACGTGGTCGTGAGACGCTCGTTCTTCCGGTGCTTCCGCGTGACGAAGAACCACAACCAACAACGCAGGAGTCGATGTTTAGTTATGTGCGTTTAAGTGATGGCGGTGCGCCGCGCTATGTCGGTCCTCGAAGTGAAGTTTCAGTTTTGACAACGCTCGGTCGGATGGTGCTCGGCACAAACGGCCCGGTGAATTGGCAAGAACTGGAAAGTCACGAAGCGATTCGTCAGCTCATTTCGGAACTCATTCCCGGATATGAACCCATTGCCGAGATCGGAAAGACCCGAAAAGAATTCCACATTGAAGGTCGCCAACTTCAAAGACGCAGCTTTTCAACACAGAGTGGCAAAGCCCGGTTTCATGCGATTCCACTTCCGTCTCTGCCTGATACCAATAGCAACCAATTCCGATTGATGACCATTCGCTCGGAAGGCCAATTCAACACGGTCGTATACGAAGAGGAAGATCTTTATCGAGGCCAAGATCGCCGCGATATCATTCTGCTCAACCCCGTCGACATTGAGCGATTGGGGCTGCGAACGGATCAGACCGTTCGAGTTCGCAGTTCAACCGGCGAAATGCGTTATCAGTTGGTCCGTCCATTTGATGTTCGATCGGGAAACGCCATGATGTATTGCCCCGAAGCAAACATCCTCATTCCTCGTCAAGTTGATCCCGACTCCAAGACTCCCGCGTTCAAGAATATCGCCATCACAATCGAACCCGAGGTTTAATTGATCCTGGGACCACAAATTGTTGCCAACCACTGCTCACCAGCTTGAACGCAGATAACGACGATCCAATTCACAATGCCCACCTTTACTGACGTTGCTTGTCCGGCCTGCGGCTGTGTGTGCGACGATCTCACGCTGACGACTGACGGAACTCGCGTGATTCGCGCGGAGCGGGCGTGTGCTTTAGCGGAGCCGTGGTTCTTGGCTCAGTCGTCAGTGACTCGACCGGATGCGGAGGTTGAGGGAACGCCGACTGACTTGGGAACGGCGTTGGCTCGCGCGGTTGAATTGCTCAGACGTGCGGACAATCCGTTGATTTACGGTCTGTCTCGTAGCAGCACTGGCGGGCAGCGAGCCGCAGTGAAGTTGGCGGATTTACTCGGCGCGACGATTGATACGACGGCCTCGCTGTGTCACGGGCCGTCGATCATGGCGGTGCAAGCGGTTGGTGAATCGACTTGTTCGCTGGGTGAGATTCGGACGCGAGCGGACTTGGTCATCTTCTGGGGCTGCAATCCGGCGGAAACGCATCCACGCCATGCCGAACGGTACTCCGTCTTCCCTCGCAGCGAATGGTTGCCGAACGGGCGAGCCGATCGAACCGTCGTGATGATCGGCGATCGCCGCGAGGTCCACGATTGGCGGCTCGACCGCGCGGGAGCTCAGGCCGATTGGGTGATTCCCCTGGAACCCGATCGCGATCTGGAAGCAATCACGATGTTGCGGGCTCTTGTAAGACGGATCTCCAGGCCCGTCGAAACCGGCAACGTGAACGGGCCAGGAGACCCGTTCTACGACACTGCACTCACCGAACATCTCATCGAACTTGCCGAACGGATGAAGTCCTGCCGTTGTGGAGTTGTTTTCTTCGGACTGGGTCTGACCGCCAGCGATTTGAGGCGTGCGCCAAGTAGTTCACGCCTTGGCCATCTGAACGTTGAAGTCTTGTTGCGCTTGGTGGCCGAGCTCAATGACCACACTCGCTTTCACGCTCGCCGCATGAGACTGCACGGCGACGTCACCGGCGCCGACAGCGTTCTCTGTTG
>CAIJTL010001647.1 GCA_903823545.1 uncultured Planctomycetaceae bacterium | reverse complement strand
TCACAAGATATTGCTCAAATGCCAAACCATCGCTTTCAGTCGTGGTTTGAATCGGCTGAGCCTTCACTCCGCCAACCTGAACGATCAGCGAGGCAAAAAAGGGAAGCAACGCTCCCGCCCATAACGCCCAACTCCAGCGAAACCCATTTGTCTGCGTCGCATCCATGCTTCAAGTCCTCGCAAGTCGACACGCACTATCGCGTGCCGCCCGGCTTCTAGCATGACTCTGCGGAACGCCTCAAGATGGGGTCACTTCATCGCGGCCTTCGCTCCTCGTTCAGCATCAATACGAAGGAGGCCGTAGCCGGTCAATTGGCGGACGGATTGGCCGTCTTCGACGACGGTCACCTCGAGCGTGATTCCTTGATAACTGCCAACGAGGCAATCTTCCGTTGCCTTCAGTGTGAAGGTGACTTCTTTGTCGGCGGAGGTGATTTCACGCATCGGCTCGACCAGTTCGATACCGCGCGGTAATCGACTGAGTGTCGTCTTCGCGGTTCCCTCAAATGGTTTCAGGTGATTCAGTTTGACGGTGAGGTTTGCGGTCTTACCGCGCTCGATCGAGGTGCGAGCGATCTTCGCGTCGATATGCGGTTCGGCGACCATCAACTTGAATTGCTGCGAGCAAACGTATGTCCGATTCGCTCCGTCGTAATAGCCAGGACGCTCACCGCCGCTCACGACGGTGAGCACGACTTGATACGTTCCGGCAGTCGCACCACGCGAGGCGCCGATGACGTATTCACCATCCGTTTGTCCCGACTTGATCGTGATGGGAGTTGCTCCGGTGACACCGTTCGGTTTCCATTCCATGCTGACAGTGACCGGGCCATCGAAGCCCTCGATTCGGTGAATCTTGTACTTCAACGCCATCTCACCATTTTGTACGAGCGCTGATTTCGGCTCTTCGATCTCGATTGAAAAAGGGGCTGGTTCGGTCACGGCCAGCGGCAACTTGTCGAGAATTGTGTGCAAGTAATAGTCGTTGTTGCCATAGGCATTCATGGCGACCACTTGCCGGAAGCCACTCACCAATGCGGGTTGCTCCCCCTCGCCGACAGGCTTGGCGACTATGTCGATGAAACCACCTTGCAGCTTCGCGCCAGGAGCTGCTTCGAAGACGACGGGAACACGAGGCATCGCGGTGGTGACTCGTGGAGCGATCATCTTCACTCCTTCAGGAAGTCCAACAGCGACCAACTCCAATTCGCCATTGAATGGCCGATTGGTGTTGAGAATCGACACCGACGTGTTGTATCGCCCGCCCGATGGAACGTTGATCGCTTGCCGAGCCTGTGGCGTAAATTGGTTCTCGGCTTCCAGCGGGATGTAGGTGAGTACGGCGTCTGTTTCCGCTGTGATCTCGACGCGATAAACAAAATCTTTGCCGCCGTTGCCGCGATCGTCTTCGACACCCAATACGTACTCGCCATCCGCAGAGACAGTGAATTCAATGACCGGGTCGAGGGTGTCGCGATTGAGGCCGCCAATTGGCGGATAACCAAGTTGATTGGGGCGAGATTCAGTCGCTCGGATCGGCGCTCCCGGTTTTGCTGCGAGCGACTTGATCCAGATCGTTGGATCGAGCGGCGAGCCTAAGACATTGGCCAAGGCATGAACTTTGAATCGATCACCCTTTTTCGCTTGGAAGCGGAAACAGTCCACATCGCCTGGCTTTTCGATGATGCCGTTAAACGCGATAGGCAATATCGACGCGCTGACCGCGGCGATCTCCTCCGGTGTGTCGTTCATTTCGGCTTCGAGGACGTTGGGAAACGGCGAAACTCGCAGCTTGTTCGGCGTCGGTGTTGGCAGGTTATCTGAATCGACGGCTGCAAAATTGAAATCGCCATTGCGATCAGCAGGGAGCTTCACCGTCTGCGTCCACTCCCCTTTCGGATCGCCGAGCAAACGAACCGACAGCTCTTCGCCAGCTTGACCGCCAGCCGGATAAACGGCGGTCGGTCGTGGAAATGTGCCGACATGCAGCCGGTAGGTTTCGTTTGCCGCGTTGTAGGTGCTGTGACGAACTTCAACGAAATAGACGCCGTCGTGATCGGCTAAGATCGACACCACTGGGTCTTGGACAAACAGTGCCGAATCATCTGCGGCGACGACCGTCTTGCCGTTTGCGTCGAGCACCGCCACGTGCAAATCGGGAAGCCCTCGATCAACGCCTAGGCGAGTCGCTTCGATCTCCGCCGAGATACGCTGACCTTGTTTCACTTCAATTTGAAAGAGGTCAACGTCGGTCTGCTCATTCATCCGCCCGAGAACTGTGCTATTGAGTGGAACAGCCTTCGCCGCGTCACGTTTGTCGTTTCGCTTCGGATTCTGCTCATCCTCTTCAACGGTCGGGAACGGGCCGACGAAGAATCGTTGATAGTCAGTGAGGCCATTTGCAGTTCGCAATCGCAGTCCGTGTGCCCCCAGAGGGCAATCATCAGCGAGCCTCAAACGGACTCGGACTCGCGTCCCCGCTTCGACTTTTTCCTTGCGACCGCTGATGAGAACTTCCCCTTCGACGGCCTCAACTGATTCGACCGTGATGCCAGGCTCATACAGCAACACCTCATCTGGCTTTTCGAGATACTTCCCCTGGAAGTAAGCCTCAACCGACGTCCCACGTTGCCCGCCGGGAGGTGAGACTTTGACAAGTCGAGGAGAGCCAGCTTCAGCAACACTGACAGAAGCCGCCACAAAAAGGGATACAACCAGAAAATGAAATCGGAGCATAACAGCATCTCTCAGAGGTCGAGGAGCAGTTGTCACAGAATGAAAGAAACCCGCCACCGAAGTGCTTCGATGGCGGGTTCGTTTCGAGTGGTTAGCTCACTAGGTCATTGATGACCTCACCACCATCAATGATCTCGATGGGGCGGGCTCCGGGAGCCATCAGTTCTTTGTCGGCGTTGATGCCAATTTGCTGATAGACGGTCGTCAGCACGTCTTCGATGCGAACGGGGTTTTCTTCCGGTTCGCTGGCCGTGCTGTTCGATGAACCGTAGACCAATCCACGTTGCAGTCCGCCACCGGCAGCAGCGATCGAGTACACGCGAGGGTAGTGGTCACGTCCGGCAGTCGCATTGATCTTTGGCGTGCGACCGAACTCACTGGTGACGAGCACCATCGTGCTGTCGAGGAGTCCGCGATCATCGAGATCGCTGATCAAGCCAGCGACCGCTTGATCGAGCGTCGGAGCTTGTCGTCGCATGGCGTTTTCGATTCCGGCGTGATGATCCCACCCGCCGTAGCTAACTGTGACGAAACGGACTCCTGCTTCGACCAATCGTCGAGCGAGCAGCAGACGCATTCCCGCTTCGTTCTGCCCGTACTTCTCTTTGGTTGAACCAGATTCTTTGCTGATGTCGAATGCCTCACGAGCGGCTGGCGAACTGATCATCGCGTAGGCTCGCTGATAGAACTCGTCCATCGCACTGAGTGCCTCGGCCTTCGTCGCGATCTGTCGGAAGTGCGTATCGACAACTT
>CAIJTL010001646.1 GCA_903823545.1 uncultured Planctomycetaceae bacterium | reverse complement strand
TTCGCACAGGCCGTAAGTGCCTGCGTCGATTTTCTTCAATGCCAATCCGATTTGCTCGAGGATCTCTTGTTCGTTTTCGACGAACCGGAGCGAGAAATCTTGTTCGTAATTGTCCGTACCAAGTTCAGCAATATGTGTCGGGCTTTTGGAATCGCCGTCGCCGTCGCCGCGATTCAGCGCGCCGTCAGCCAAATGCTGCACGTCTCCACGGAGTCGTGCTTGAAGGTTAAGGAGCAGAGTCTTGTACTCGTCGAGTTCAGTCTTCTTCAGCATCGACAATCACCCATCGCGGCATGTCTGGCGGTGTTGCTCCGATCTAACCCGCGAGTGCTAGACCGTTTAAGCACCTCATCCCTGAGCAATTTCTGGCTGAAATCCCGTTCCGACCGCGTCCAGCGGCCGCTGAAAAACGCAGGATTATCACCCGGCCTCGGTTTTGAATCAAGCTGTGTCGTTCCTCCACGCAAAATCCACACAAAGTTGCGATGAAATAAAGGGGTTGGGGCATTCGTAACCAGAGTTCCGCTTTCCAGTTCCGGCAAATTGTGATTCGCCGTGACGCAATCGGCGTGGATCAACCACGGCGGATTGGATACAGACAGCAATCAGTCGGACAGACGTCATGGTTCGGGCCAAATTGCCCAATCGCCCGACGTTCCGGACAGCAAGCGGCGTTTTCCGTCTCGGCTCCCGCCACCAATCGCTCTGCGATCAGCTCTCCGATCATCGAGACGAATTTCGGGTGCGTTCCGACCGTACCTGCTCGGACCATTTCGAGGCCAAGCTCTTTCGACTTCACTGCCGCCTCGTCATCAAGGTCGAATAACACTTCGATATGATCCGACAAAAAGCCGATCGGCGCGATCACAACCTGTGACACAGATTGGTCCTTCAGCGATTGCAAGTGGTCGAGGATATCGGGTTCGAGCCAAGGGTCAGTCGGACGACCGCTTCGGCTTTGGTAAACCAGTCGCCAATGTGACGCCGGAACGTTCATTCGCTCTGCAATCAATCGAGCGGTCTCGTTGAGTTGAGTCGCATACTGGCAATTGTCAGCCATGACCTTCGGGATACTGTGGGCCGTGAAGGCTATGTGAACTGAATCCCGACCCTCCAGCGGAAGTTGATCGAAGGCCGCTTGGATGCGATCGACGTTCGCCTCAATGAAATCCGGGTGATTGTAGAAAACTCGAACTTTGGCGACTTCCGGAGCCTTTTCGCCGGCCGCTTGGCGAGCGGCTTCAAGGTTTTCTCGATACTGACGGCAACTCGAATAGGAACTGTAAGCTGCAAGTACGAACGCCAGTGCCCGCTTCACTCCTTTGCCGGTCATCTCTTGCATCGTATCGGTCAGCATCGGGGTCCAATTTCGATTTCCCCAATACAGTGGTAATTCAATTCCACGTCGCACAAGTTCTGGTTTTAACACCGCGATCAGATCACGAACTTGCTGATTGATCGGACTGACGCCGCCAAAGTGCATGTAATGCTCAGCTACTTCCAACAATCGTTCGCGCGGGACCGGCTTTCCTCGAGTGACATTCTCCAAAAACGGCATCACATCGTCCGGTTTCTCCGGACCACCAAATCCAACGATCAATAAGGCGTCGTAGTTGTTACTCATGTTGAAAATATTCTCTATGTCCTAAGGTTTTCCGCCTGAGTCTTTCCATAAGGCGGTTTCAAAACTAACCCGAAGCGTGAGCGAGGGCTAGCCCGCGCGTGATTTCCCGACGCCATCGGCGACGCTTCGAGTTAGCAAAACAGCATTTGAAAATGCTCCTAGAAATCACCAACCTGTTCGCCGCCGTCGCGAGTCAGAAGCGCTTTCAGGATTTCGGCTTTGATCTTGTCCGAAACTGAGCGAACAGAACCATCGGCCATTAAGATCATGAAAGCACCGTTGCGGGAATCCTTCAGCGCTTTCAACGGCTGTTTGAAGTCAATGAGCACATCATCCGGCTTCGTCCAGATCACAGCGGCATCGGCACGCACTTCAAGAGCCAGGACGGTGTTGCTGGTGCCGTCTTGGATGTCTTGAAGTCGAGTTCCAACTTTCTTTCCCAGGCAGGCATCTTCATTGGCGAAGGCCACGTAGCGTGTTTTGCCTTGCTTGAATAACTCTTCGTCACCACGAGCGGCAAAGATGGCGGGCATCTTTTCGATCAGCGTTTTGTTGTGCTCGCTGTCCCACGGTTCGTCGAGATGGAACTGCTGATAAAGCTCGTTTTCTTCGAGATATGGCAGCAGTTGCACTCGCCAACTTAAAAGTGCCTTCCCTTTAGGATCGTTGACCGCACGTGACGGGAAATGATTGTTGACGTCGTGGAAGTTGTGAAACGCGAGTCCGAACTGCTTGAGATTGTTCTTCGGATCTCCCGGTTTCGCGACTGGCCGTGGTCGAGCCGGAGGATTGATGGCCATGTCGTTGATGACCTCGCCGCCGTTGCGAGTGAAGAGCGCTTTGAGAATGTTGATGTCGATGTTCTCGCTGATGAACCGAACTGATCCATCACAGAGCAACGCGTGAAAACCACCTTCACGAGCACCCTTCAAGCCTTTGATCGGGTTCTTGAAATCAACTTCTAGATCATCCGGCTTGGTCCAGATCACCGCCGCTTCGCGACTCGCTTCGACAGCCATGATTGTGTTGCTGGTGCCATCGGTGAATTCACGCATGCCCAGTCCCTCGTTCCCGTCGAAAGAAGTCCCTTTACCAGTCGGAACGAGGTACACGGTCTTCCCTTCGCCAGCCAGATCAGCGTGGCTTGGCGAAACGTAGACCGGGGGAATCTGCTTGATGAGTTCTTTGTTGTGCTCACTGTCCCACGGTTCGTCGAGATGGAACTGCTTCCACAGTGCCGCTTCACCGAGATACGGCAAAATGTGCACTCGCCAGCTCAGTAGCTTTTTTTCTTTCTTATCCACACTGGCAGCAGCCGGAAATTTTTTTTTCGCGTCGTGGTAGTTGTGCATCGCCAACCCAACTTGTTTCAGGTTGTTCTTCCCCTGAGTTCGTCGCGCAGCCTCGCGTGCTTGTTGCACTGCGGGCAGGAGCAGCCCAACGGCGACACCTGCACCGGCTGGGCCGACTTGCGTGAAGCTCGGAAGCACGCCGTGACTTTCGGTTCGCCACCCGTTGTCCATGCGAGCGATCGTTGAGCCTGAAGGTGCGAGATGCTGCTCGATGTCAGCAAACGGCGGCAGCGGCGGAAGATTGAAGTTGATTCCTTGCTGAGCCAACTGGCCGGTCAATAACGGTCCGAACGAGCCGATCAATGTGTAGATCGTTTGTACCGTCGGTTTCGGATCGGAATAGCTGACGACGAGCAGTTTCGGTGCCCATTTGAAGGCCGCTTTGACGTGTTCGTTATCCGCCATCGTGGCCTTTGCTACTGCGCCCAAATGCGCCGTGACGAGCTGTGGCGTGAGGCCAATGACGAGTTGGTCCTTCGTCAACACCCATGTCGGCGAGATCGGGGCAGGAACGTTGTTGAGCTGTATCCGATAGCCCTTCTCTCCCTTTGCCGTGAACTCCTGAAGTGTGAAAGGTGCCTGCGGACCAGCGTTGGCGAGAGCCGCTTGAGCCGCTGCGACAAAGACCTGTAAGACCTTGTCGACACTCTCTTGCTTGCGAACGCTCGCCGAAATGACGAGACCAGGAATGAAGAACGCTC
The DNA here is from genome assembly GCA_903823545.1 of uncultured Planctomycetaceae bacterium. Taxonomy (GTDB): domain Bacteria; phylum Planctomycetota; class Planctomycetia; order Planctomycetales; family Planctomycetaceae; genus SXKJ01. The sequence goes on along the minus strand of CAIJTL010001646.1, from coordinate 773 downwards.
CCGGCTCACTGGCCGAGACATACATCGACCACGTATCACCCAAGCCCGCGAACAAATCGTCTTTGAACGAGAAGCCAATCGCTGGCTCGATCTGTGAGATTTGGGCTTCGATCATCTGCCGTGCGTTCGGATCAATTTGCTCAATCCCTGCCATGACTTTGTCGAACAAATACGCCAAGTCGAATCGCGCCACGTTGGCATTCACCGCTGTGCCGGGGATCTTCTTGAATGCGTCAATCGTCAACTGTTTGTTCGGCAGCAGGTCGAACAAACCAGTCGGTGTCCCATCAGTGACGAGAACCGAGTTGGCATGCATTCCAGTTTTGTCGAGACCGCTGATGCTCGACCAATGCTTCACCTTGGCAACACCGAGTGCCTCCAAGATCTTCGGAGCCATCGGATCGGCCATGATCATCGGCTGAAGCGTCGTGAGAATTCGCTCGACGTTGACGTGCGAAAGCATCGAAGGACGATCGACCGCCAAATCTGTCGTGAGCTTTGCCAACCATGCCGCTGGCTTTCCTGGTTTAGAGAGTTTTGCAATGAGCGACTTCGGCGTCTCTTTTCCAAAAACGATTATCAATTGCGAAGCGAGGTAGCCAATGCGGAATTCTGGGTCATTCTGACCTCGTTCTTTAGGACGATAAAAAGTCGCACCTTCGATCTTCTCTTCGACGGCCGATTGTGGACCTTCCTTTGGGATGAGCGCGATCAGCTTTTTCAGTGACTCAATGGCTTGCGTCGCATCGGCCCCCGCGTCGATGACCAAGGCA
>CAIJTL010001645.1 GCA_903823545.1 uncultured Planctomycetaceae bacterium | reverse complement strand
GACGAGCATACCGAGGTGCATTCCGGTCGCATTTAAGTAATTCTGAATTTGTGCCCGGTGTTCATCACACAGTGCAGATAGCGCTTTGATCTCAACAATGATTTTGCCAAAGACGATGACGTCCGGCCTGAATGTCTTCACGAGCGTTCTACCTTTGTATTGCATGTTGACTTCGGGCTGCGGTTGAAAAGGGATGCCGCGCAAAGTCAATTCTATCTCTAAGCATTCTTGATAAATCGGTTCTGTGAATCCTGCACCTTTTTCTTTATAGACTTCAAAGCAAGCCCCTAAGATTTGAAAACTCTCTTGTTCGTAGATCAGTTCCTTCGCCATCGCAGCACTCCTTTGCATTCGATAGTGACGACGTCTGTTATTTCCTATGTCTTCTTCCGTGTGTTTCCGTGTATTCCGTGGGCCAATTAAGCCATCGTGCCTTTCAAGCGGTACACGTAGGCCAGCACTTCGCTGACTGCGAGGAACATGGCTTGCGGGATTTCTTGTCCGACTTTGGTCACTTTGTAGAGGGCTCGCGCAAGTGGTTTGCGTTCCAGGACGGGGATACCGTGACGGCGTGCTTTTGCAGCGATTTGTAGAGCGAATGAATCGCGACCTTTGGCGACAACAATTGGTGCCGACGTCACACCACGTTCGTAGCGGAGCGCGATTGCGAAGTGGGTCGGGTTCATGATGATGACTGTCGCCTTCGGGACTTCGGAGATTGCTCTCCGTTGAGTCGCGATGTCACGGGCTCGTTGTCGTCGTTGATTCCGGAGAAGCGGATCACCTTCTTCATCTTTTTGTTCTTCTTTCAATTCTTGTTTCGACATCAAAAGCGATTTCTCGTGGCGGAACCATTGCACGGCGTAGTCGCCAGCTCCGATGGCAACCAACGAACCCGCGACGGCTACGATCATTCGCGACGCTAAATCCCATGTTGTCGAGACACTCTCCGCCAGTGTCCCCGACGGTAGCGAGAGGATGATTCCATCGGCTCCGCGCAAGACCCACCAGACAACGGCCGAGATGAGGATGACACGCACAATCGCCCAAATGCCTCGTGCGATTCCTGCGAGTGACATGATTCGCTGCCAACCGTTGATTGGGTCGAGTTTCTCCCACTTTGGCCCCAACGAATCAGGATTCACTCGCAGTCCAACTTGAGCGAGGTTGGCTCCCAATCCCACGACGAACATGCCGCCGCACAACCAGCCGACAAGCTCAAGCCCACGACCGGCGAGGCTCAGCATCAAGTGGCTCGCTTCGTGCGATGTCATTTCTACCGGTAGGTAACGCAGACGCTCTTGAAGCACGGCGTGGAGGCCATTGACGAGCGTCCCACTTCCCCATGTGACCGTCGTCGCGCCGGCCAGCAGCAACAGCGAGTTTGCCAACTCGGTACTAAAAGCGAATTGGCCCTGCTCGCGTGCCTCTTCACGGCGACGCTCTGTGGGCTGTTCTGTTCTTTCTAGTCCTTCATCTTGTTCGGCCATCGGTTAGCCTCCTTCCAATAAGGAAGTGGACCGATGCAACACGGACAACATCCAGGGAACTAACTCCGGCCACAGCGTCAACATCGCCAGCATTCCAACGAGGACTCGCAGTGCAAAGCCGGCTGACATCAAATTCAATTGAGGGGCGGCTCGAGTCAACAACGCCAAAAGGAGCGACGTCAAGAACATCACACAACCGACTGGAGCGGCTAAGAGCAAGCCCCATTCTGTCACGGATGCGAGCGCCTGTAACTGACGCGAGACCGGTATTGGCAAGAACGATCCACCGAGCGGCTGAGAGGCAAAGGTGCGATGGAGGATGGCCAAGAAAAGGTGATGCACATTTTGAGACAGGAACAACGATATCCCGGCGAGTTCAAAGAATTCGCCCATGACTGTGCTGGGACGCGACTGAGTCGGATCTGTGATCGAACCGAGAGTCAGTCCCATTTCTTGAGCGATGTATTCTCCCGCGATCCGAAACGGTACGAGAAACAAACTAAGGGTATATCCCAGCACCGCTCCGATGATGGCTTCACGTGCGACGGCCAAGACAAGACCGAGCCACGGAGATTGATTGATTGTGAAGACCGCCTGTGTCTGTAATCCGCCGCTGCAATTGAACCAGAAGTAAGCGAGCGCCAATGCTAGGGCCAACTTGACGATCTTCGGAACCGCTCGCCCGCCAATGACAGGAGCCAACGCCAAAAAAGCCGACACTCGCGCCAAAATTAAGGCGAGTGTCACGATCCAGGTTTCGACGACGGCGTGCATAGCAAGTTCAACTCACCCGAAGCGTCAGCGAGGACGAACGCTTCATTGATCATGGATTTCAAAGTCACTCGCCGCGTCTGCCCTCGCTGACGCTTCGTGTGAGTTAGCACAAACCTCACTGACCAATATGAGCCGCTCGTGCGAGCATCTGAGTGGTGAAAAACACAGACATCTCCAACATCCACGGCATCAACACCACAAACAATCCGGCCAACGCCAAGATGCGCGGTGCGAAGCTCAAAGTCTGTTCTTGAATGCTCGTCACCGCTTGAAAAATGCTGATCACCAAACCGACAAGCAAACTCACTGCCAGCGCCGGCAGCGTCAGTAACGTGGCGAAGTACAAAAACTCGCGGCCGATGGTGATGGGATCGAGGTCATATTCAGACACGGTCAGGATTCCTTGGTGCGCCGGAGGGTATTAACGAACGGACGTTTTCACTTTGTTGATTTCCGGGCTAACTCTCTCCGGCTCAATATTTGTGTTGCGCAAGTCACAAGAAACTCTGGTTCACGGCCAACGCAATCAAATGCCAACCGTCGGCAAGAACGAACAGCAAGACTTTAAATGGCGTCGAGATAATCACGGGCGGCATCATCATCATGCCCATCGACATCAAGACGACGGAGACGACGATGTCGACCAATAAGAATGGCAAGTAGACGCAGAAACCCATCAAGAACGCTGTTTTCAATTCACTGATCATGAATGCCGGAATCAAGGCGGCGATCGGAGTCTCTTTGGCTTCACTGATTCGGCCAGAATTCGACATTTTCAAGAACAAGGCGAGGTCTTGCTTGCGAGTCTGCCGCAGCAAGAAAACCTTTTGCACTTCGATTCCTCGCTCGATGGCCTGGTAACCCGAGATCTTTCCATCCAAGTAAGGCGAGATCGCCTTCTCGCTCAGTACGCTCATCGTCGGTTGCATGATGAAGAACGTCAGAAACAACGCGAGTCCCATCAGAACAGAGTTCGGAGGAATTTCCTGCGTCGACATTCCTCGTCGCACGAACGACAGCACGATCACGATACGAGTGAAGCAGGTCAGGCAGGCCAACGCTGCCGGTATCAGCGCGAGGCTCCCCATCATCAACGACATCTGAATCGGCGGCGAAAGGTTTTGGAGAAACCCTGAGTCGCTGAGTTGCTCCGCAACGTGTTCGATGTTCGACATGCTGGCCTCCTGCCATTCGTTTGCTAACGCTTCGACATATCAAGCGGCGCGTGCGATTTCTGGGTTCCAAACGGAGAGCGGTACGGTTACTGGCGTTGCGGATTCGGATGTGGCTTCAACCTGTTGATCCAAAACATCTGCAAACGTCGTGGGTAAGACAATCAGCGACTTAAGGCCGCCTGCGTCAGTGCCTGCGACCAAATGTGTGTCACCAACTTTGATAAGGAACAGCGTCGCCCGATGTCCTAAAACGACACTTTCTTCGATTTGCAGTTTTTTCGTTGAACTCGGATCAGTTGGGCGTTGCAACCACCGACGTCCAACAACCAGTGTCGCAACACAAAGACCAAGCGTCGCGAAGGTTCCAAAAGCCAATCGCAACAACATCCCACTGGTGTCAGGCGGTTCTGGCCAATTGGGGGAGTAGCTGAAGTCGACTCCCTCTTCACGAACAGCGGTTTTGTTTGGAGCTATTTCCTCGGCCTTATGCGACGGGACGTCAGCCGCATCAACGAGCGAACTCGTGAGCATCAGAACCAACATCCCGAATATTGCAGTGCATCGCATGGTGGCATCCTTGCCGTAGCAGATTCATAGTCGAGCGACTGAGTGTCATTCAGCCAGTCGGTGAGCCGTTGACGAAGTCGCTTCAGTTCGAGCCAACAATCTCAGTGATGCGAATTGCAAACTGGTCATTCAAAACGACGACCTCGCCGCGAGCGACTCGTACGTTTTGCACCAGTAAATCCACTGGTTCCGAGACCATTCGATCGAGTTCAACAACGGAGCCAACACCTAAGTTCAACATTTCATCGACGGAAAGTGCGGCGCGACCGAGTACGACTTCGGCGTCCAGTTTGACAGCATAAAGATGGTCCAAACCGCGATCTGCCGTGCCATGCGTTGGCGTGAGTCTTGCGAATTGCGGGGTCTTTGCCGCGACGTCATCACGTGTTGCTCGTGTTGAGGAATCGAGCGGTGCTCCCGATTGATCGAGTTCTTGATCAACGGTTTCGAGGGCTGCTTCGAGTGTTTCAGTCATGTTCTGTTCCTTGATTTCAAACAAGTCCGTATGTCAGCAGTGCGATTACTTGGACAAGTCTGTTTCGATTTGAAATGCCTGCTTGCCAGCGATTTGCCCTGGCCAACCCATAAAGGCTGGACGGCCCGAGACGAACGCCTTCAGAGGTTCTGTCGTTCGTTGATGCAACACGACAACATCACCAATTTTCAATTTGGCCAACTGCGATGTGGTGAGTTGTGCCTGTCCGAGTTTCACGGTCAGAGGCAACTTCATTCCACGCACGAGTGATTCCATTTGCTGACGTTGGGGTTCGCTGTGGGTTACTGCCGGACCAGCCGTTTGGGTTCCAAATAATTCTTGCATGGTTTCCATGCGGACCAGCCACGACCAAAGATGGTCTGTTCCCTGTAACGTGATCGATGAGCGACAGACAACTAGAGGATCACTCGGACGAAAGGTTTTCGAGCGACGCAAATTCGGTTCGCGCTCTTGAAGCTCAATTGAAACCGAGGACTCGTCAATCCACGCTTCGATCAAACTGCTAATAAATGTTTTGACGGTCAACTCACATAAGCTGATCTCAACGGCCGACAATTCTCGCTCTGCCGTCTCCGAAGGGACTGAGTCGCCCAACATTGCGATGACGAGGCTTTGAGCGAGCCGGTTAGGAAGTGCCAAGATTGTCGGACTCCCTGCGAGCGATACGCGGAATCCCAGCGGTCTGCCGGTCCAGCTATCGAGAGTTTCCAGCGGCCAGGCCGTGTTCTGGTCGAGCGACTGCGATTGCAGCGTCAGACCAAGTGAGCCCATCGATTCGGAGAAGATGGCATTCGATCGATTGAGCCACGGGACCGATCGGGACTTGAGGTCCTGCGGCAATCGAAGTGGGCGAGTGAAGTCGTGAATTTGTGGTGTCATAAACGCGGTACTTCCTTGTGATTCGCCACGCAACAATCCTTTGCTGCGACAAGCGGCGTCGGTCTACTCCACATGCCATTCTTCAAACAACACATCACCGATTC
>CAIJTL010001644.1 GCA_903823545.1 uncultured Planctomycetaceae bacterium | reverse complement strand
TGCAACAGGTCGAGCGTAATCTTTTCGTACTCGGTACGAGTCAATTCCACTGGGAGTTTCTGACCTCGATAAACGGCTTCAATCGTCGTCTTGTTCCAGTGACTCAATTCGCGTTTCGCCGCTTCGCATTCCCGGAGCAACGCGAACTTCGCTTTCTCATCTTGTCGCGGATCAACTCCAAACTTACTGGAGAACTTTTCGCTGACGAAGTCGAGTATGCGAGCGGTCCAGTCTAAACCGCCGAGCATCGTATCGCCGTCTGTCGCGATGACGTTGAACTGAGTTGGCGTGTATTTCACGACGGTGAGGTCGAACGTTCCGCCGCCGAGGTCATAAACCAAAATCGTGCGTGATTTGTCGGGGACATCGAGCCGTCCCATTTCACCCTTCGACCACGCATAGGCGAGCGTCGCGGCGGTCGGTTCGTTGATAATGTCGAGGACATTCAAGCCAGCGATCTTCCCGGCGTACTTCGTCGCGGCGCGTTTCGGTTCATTGAAGTAATACGGCACCGTAATTACGGCGTTACCGATCGGACCGATTCTCTTCTCCGCGTCGGTCTTCAACTTTGTCAGGATCAGCGACGAAATCAACTCCGGCGTCATTCGCCGCTCTTGGTAGTGCAACGCGAAGCGCGGGTTTCCCATTTCTCGCTTGATCGCAACGACCACTCGCTTCGGATCTTGCTGAGCCAGGACATCCAGCGGCGGGCCGACCAGAATCTTGCCATCGTCACCGAGCACAACGATAGACGCCGTGATCGGGCTGTCGTAGCTGTTGTTGATGACTTCCGGGTTGCCGTCCTCACCAAGCCGCGAAATGGCCGAGTACGACGTTCCCAAGTCGATCCCGACGGTTTGACCTTCTGCAAATTTCTGGGTGTCGCTCATGGTTGTCTCTGTGATTGTGATGCAGGCGATTCAGACGAACCCTCAATCAAACGCCCCCACCGAGCTTGCCTCGGTGGCTCGCGGGCTTTTGCACTACAACGGTTGTGATTTCGAGCGGAACACTTCGTAGTGCAAAAGCCCGAATCCATCGAGACAAGCTCAATGGGGATTGTGGACAATCGCTCGTTTGGGAACTACGCCGACACTTTACGCTTAGCGATCAGCGTGTCGAGTTCCCCTTTGAGGTGCGTGAGAATCTCATCGTAAGGGTATGCCCCAAGCGATTCCGGGCCTCGTTTGAGATTCACGTGCGTCGGTCCACACCAAAGGCCGAGATCGGCGTCGTCCGTTTCACCGGGGCCGTTCACTCGACAGCCCATGACGGCGATCGTGATGGCGTATTCTTTCGCGTAAGTCGTCATCTCTTTGACTTGTTGAGCCAATTCCACAAATGCTTCGTTTTCGACACGCGAGCAACTCGGACAGCTAATGATATTGAGCTGATTGGTTCCAAAGTCGACGAACGATCGAACTCTCCCGGCAGCGATGTCGGCCAGGATCTGCCGACCGACAGTGATCTCTTCCCCCTTGCGGCTGTTCGGGACAGTGAGCGATACGCGAATCGTGTCGCCAATCCCTTTGCTAATGAGCTGCTCGAACGCAACGCGGGTCTTGATGATTCCGTCCGGTGGCATTCCTGCTTCGGTGACTCCGAGATGCAGCGGCACATCCGACCGCCGTTCGGCAAAACGGCGGTTTACTTCGATCACTTTTTTCGGATCACTGTCCTTCAATGAGACGGCGTACCGAATAAACCCGAGCGAATCGAGAAAGTCGCAATGTTCCCACGCGCTTTCGAGCATCGGTGTGATCGAGTCTGCCGGATCGAACTTCTCTTTCTTGTCGGGATCGACGCTGCCGCAATTCACACCGACGCGGATCGCGCAATCGTTATCAGTAGCGACCTGTGCCAAATATCGGACCTTGTCCTGCCACGGCTTTTCTCGCTCGTGGTGATACAGGTGCCCGGGGTTGTAGCGAATTTTGTCAACATGCGGAGCGACCAGTTCGGCGAGTCGATAATTCTCCTGCAAATCGACCGAAAGGTTGGCGGTGGTTTGCTTCCGAATCTCGGCCAGTGCGTCCGCATCCTTCTTGCTATCGACCGCAATGCGAATGACGTCTGCTCCGGCAGCAGCGATCTCTTGGATCTGTTGCACGGTTGCGTCGATGTTGGTGGTGTGCGTCGCCGTCATGCTCTGCACGGCGATGGGATGGTTCTGGCCAATGGTAATCGACCCAATGCGAACGGCTCGCGTGGGATTTCTAGGAAGGTCCACAAACTACTCCTTCAGACAGACAATCTTTTTGACAACTTCCTTCAACAAAGCGTTCGGATGATAGCGGCTTGCATGAAATCGTCTGTAGTCCAAGTCATCCACGGCATCCACAGACGCAACAACTTTTCCCGGCGGAGTCCGGCCAGATTTGGAGCCCTCTTGCAAATACCATTTTTTGAAATGCAGAGGCACAGAGTTTGACGCGGTGTTAGCAGTGACTCCTCCGCATCCGTTTGACATTTGGTTTAACGAAAGTTGGATTCTCCACAGAGCCTCAATGACTCAGAGTGAGATTTTTGAGCGACTGTCCCGAAACTTTGTGCTGCAATTTGTAGATCGCGGTCAAATTTCAACAAAACTAACCCGAAGCGTCAGCGAGGGCGGACGCTTCAAATCGCTTTGAACTCAGAGTGTCTTGAAGCAATCGCCCTCGCTGACGCTTTTTGAAGTTGCGCTATTGGGACACGGAACGCACGGAAGACGCGGAGAAAGAGGCTTTTTGTTACCGAGGTCGTGAGACTTCGGTCGTCACGAGATCATCTCACGACTTCGCTACAAACTCCTCTTTTTTCCGTGAACTCCGTGTCTTCCGTGTCCAATAGC
>CAIJTL010001643.1 GCA_903823545.1 uncultured Planctomycetaceae bacterium | reverse complement strand
TGTTTGTGTCGTTGGTTACCTGTTCGAGACTAAACGGAACAAAGAAGTTGCCGATCCGGAATCGACCGATCCAGGGAATCTCATTGATACTGAAATAGGCATCTTTGACATCGGGCGACGTTGCCGACCCAGAGCTTTCGCCAATGGTTTCAGGCTCCAGAGTCATCTGTAAACGAAAGTCATAAACTCCGTAGCCCGTGCCGTCTGCGACGAGGCGAAGTCGTCGAAACTCAAAGTAGTCCATCGATCCCGGAGTCTTGGATGAGCCAACGGTGGCGGGAACGTTTCCGGGGTTTGCCCAGTTGATGTAATCGAGTTGGACGTGACCGCCTAGCTTCACCGTCCACTTATCCGTGGACATGTCTTGCCAACCATCATCACTCTTCTTTTCGCTGCTGGCCTTCGCGTTCTTTTTGTCTGCTTCGTCGCGACGCTTGAGTTCCTTCTCAACATCAGCCAAACGTTTAGCGAGATCAGCGGTGAAACTGTCGCTCGCTTGATCGAACGACGTAACGACAATCGGATCTTCAGATTCCTGGTTCGCACTGAACTCAACATCTTCCGCAATCAGCGGCGAGAGCGAGTAGCTCAACGCAAAGCACCCTAGCGTGAATTGTCTGAACGCTTGGGAAATCCGTCGTCGGTATCTGCACCAGGTTCGGCGGTCCATCGCGACCTCATTTTTTGAATGACATGCGCCGTGTAGTTCCGTTTCATTGACGGTCACTCCTGGCAAAATCGAAAAACCTCCCGAAGTCGAGTCGGCCCCTTATTTAAGACACAATCGTTATCGGCCGAAGAACCGGCATATTTTGACATCTGTCCGAACAGCAGTCAGGCTCATCCCAGCTTACCTAAATAGCGGCACTTCAGGCGGTTTACGTCGTCAAGTCGCTCAAAACGCAGATGATTGTGACGTTGCAATACTCCGAGGCTTCTTCCGACTGAGAGGCTGTCCGAGGAGTCGGATTGTGAGCCGCAAGGCGTTAGCCGCGCGTTCTGAATTCGCCTAATACCCGCGGCGAGCGCCTTGCGGCTCACGAAAGTCCGTGTCCAACTCCACTTCTCGGATAGCCTCTGAAAGCGACAAGTTGCAACACGCGATTTGGATTTTGGAACCGGTTGTCAATCGCTGTGCGATACGGTTTGAGCCGCCTATCATCTGGCTTCAAGCGTTTGAAAACGCTGGGCGAATTGGTCTTGTTCCTGATTATAGACGGCTGTAATTGATGTTGCCGCGTGGGCTGACTCTTGATGATCCGATCGCTTGGTCGCGTGCTGCTCGACCGGTGTTGCGGCAATGGCTTTCGAGTTGGTCGGGAAGCGTACTGCTGCATGGTGCGGCGGTTTATTGTTTCGTGGCAGTCGCTCAGTCTGGGCCGCTGGCTTGGCCGGTCGTGAGAGGACGAGCGTCTGTCGCGTCGGCCCCGGCCATTGATGCGCGAGCGGGTGGATTGCTCGCACGCGTGTCAGAAATGGCGGAGCCAATTGCGATTGAAATTCCCACAACGGAGACGCTCGCAGAACCAACAAGTGCACCAAAGCTTGATCACCAGCCCGTCGCAGAAGTCGAACATCTTCAAGCAAGCGTCGACGTTGATGCCGTTATCCTAAATGAGTTCTCAACGATCGTTCGCCAACATCAGCGTGAGGTGACTGATCAAACCGAGTCGCAGCAAATCGTCTCTCGCTTTGAGCGTCCGACGGTTCGACAGACTGAACTCAATCGCCAGTTGCATGTTGCCGATGTCGAGCCGCAGGAACAGCCCGCTGCGAAGAACGAACCCGCTATCGTCGTCGAAGTCACTCCTGGCCAGGCCGCGCGTGAAGGTGACTCGAAGCAAGATTCAAAGGCTGCGACCGGTTCTGCCGCGTCACGTGGTGCTGATGAGAATGAGCATCCGATCAAGCTCGCCTCGAATCCTGATCCTGAATATCCAGAAGATGCGAAAGCCGATCGCTTGCAAGGTCGCGTCGTGTTGTCGATTCGAGTGGGTGTTGACGGTCGCGTCGAGTCACTCAAAGTCTCCCGATCCAGCGGCGTGAAAAGCATGGACGAATCGGCGTTGAAGACCGTCAAGGATTGGCGCTTCGAGCCAGCGAAACGCTTCGGTCGTCCGGTCGTCATGGAAATCCGCCACGCGATCCGCTTTGAGTTTCAAGAAGACTAACCCTCAAGCAAGAGGCCGTCATGTCACACCGTTTGCGATCGGTCCTGTTGTCGTGCTTGCTCGTTGTTGCGTCATCGTCATGGGCTAGCGTTGTCGTCAATGCTCAAGGGACGCGAGCCGACTATGAGCGTGCGGCTCGAATCTCTGGGATGACTCGCGGCAAAGTTTTCAAAACGGCAGTACGACCGCATTGGTTCTCCAGCAATCGACGCTTTTGGTACCGCAACGACTTGGCGAACGGCGCTCGTGAATTCATCCTGGTTGATGCCGCTGCTGGGGAACGTCGAGCCGCTTTTGATCATTCGCGGTTGGCGGTTGCGTTGAGCAAATCGCTGTCAATGGAAATCACCGCCGAGCGGCTGCCGTTTGATTCGATCAGCATTGATGATCAACTCCAGACGTTGCGATTCTCCGCTGGCAAGCAGCGTTGGGAATGCTCGCTCGCGACTTATGAACTGCGTAAAGCGACCGCCGAAAGTACCGAGAGCGAGTCGCTGCCAACGCTCGATGGTCCTCGTCCTTCGCGGCGAACGGGCGAAGAAACGTCGCTGAAGTTTGTAAATCGAACAAAAGAAGAGATTCAAATAGTCTGGCTCGACACGGAGGGTGGCCGAAAAGACTACGCGAGGTTGAAGCCTGATGAAGAACATCAGCAGCACACATACGCTGGTCACGTTTGGCTGGTTGCCAAGGCGGATGGGACAACGCTCGGTGTTTACGAAGCGGTTGAGGCCGAGGGTCTGGTTATCGTTGATGGCCTGACGAAGCCGAAGACGAAGAACCGACCGACTGAAGCTCGCGGCAAGTCACCCGCTGATTCTCCCGATGGACGATGGACGCTCGTCATTCAGGAGCAATCAATCGTCGTCCGCGATCAAAAGAGCGGCGAAGAGTTTTCGCTGAGTAAGCTTGATCCAGAGAAGACGATCAGGGATTCGGTTTACTCAGGCTCAGCGAAATGGTCTCCCGATAGCCGCCGCGTGGTTGTGATGCGGACTCAGCGGGGTGATGATCGCAAAGTGAATTTGATTGAATCATCGCCGCGAGACCAGCTTCAGCCGAAGCTGCACGAATTGAATTACACGAAGCCGGGCGATCGTCTCCCAATTTCCAAGCCGCACTTGTTTGATGTTGCGGAACGCAAAGAAATTCCCATTGCCGATGAACTCTTTGCAAACCCGTGGAGCATTGACGACATCCGCTGGCAACCGGATTCGCGGGAGTTTCGCTTCGTCTTCAATCAGCGCGGCCATCAAGTGCTGCGTGTCATCGGCGTTGATGCCGAGTCAGGCCGGGCTCGCGCAATCATCGACGAGCAGCAGGCGACGTTTATTGATTACGCCCACAAACAGTTTCGACATGATCTCGACGAGAGTGGCGAAATCATTTGGATGTCAGAGCGCGATGGCTGGAATCATCTTTATCTGTACGACGCTCGAACGGGCGCGGTGAAGAATCAAATCACGCGTGGCAATTGGGTCGTTCGCAGCGTGGAACAAGTCGATGTCGAACGCCGCGAAATCTGGTTTCGTGCGAGCGGCCTTGATCCGTCACAAGACCCGTACTTGTTGCATGATTGTCGCATCGGCTTCGATGGCTCGAACTTCGTGCGGCTGACGACGGGCGACGGCACGCACTCGATTGAGTATTCGCCCGATCGTGAGTTCTTGCTCGATACTTACTCGCGAGTCGATCTGCCGCCGGTCACGGAACTCCGTCGCTCGAAAGATGGATCGCTGGTCTGCGAACTCGAACGTGGCGACTGGTCACAACTGCTCGCCACCGGTTGGAAGCCGCCGGAGCGATTCGTTGCGAAAGGTCGCGACGATAAGAGTGACATCTTCGGAGTGATCTTTCGACCGACTAACTTTGAGCCCGACAAAAAGTATCCGGTCATCGAACAGATCTACGCGGGGCCGCACGGGGCGTTCGCGCCGAAAAAGTTTCAGCCGTTCTACAACCTGCAAACGCTGGCGGAGCTAGGCTTCATCATCGTGCAGATTGACGGCATGGGAACGAGCTATCGTTCCAAAGCGTTTCACGATGTTGCCTGCAAGAACATCGGGGACTCCGGCTTCCCCGATCGAATTCGTTGGATGCAAGCGGCAGCGGCGAAGTATCCGCAGATGGACCTTTCGCGAGTCGGGATCTACGGCGGTTCGGCGGGTGGTCAAAGTTCGTTGCGAGCTCTGTTAGCTCATCCTGATTTCTACAAAGTGGCCGTCTCCGATTGCGGTTGCCACGACAATCGGATGGACAAGATTTGGTGGAACGAGCTCTGGATGGGTTGGCCGATTGGTCCGCATTATGCGGAGCAATCGAATGTCACGAACGCTCACAAGTTGCAGGGCAAGCTGCTGCTGACGGTCGGCGAATTGGATCGCAACGTCGATCCCGCATCGACCATGCAAGTCGTGGATGCACTCATCAAAGCGGACAAAGACTTCGACTTACTGGTCGTCCCCAGCGGAGGCCACGGCATCGGTGAATCACCCTACGCCGCCCGGCGCAGGCAAGACTTCTTCGTGCGGCATCTTTGGGGAGTCGAGCCGCGTCGGTAAATCGTCGTGCGACGTCATCGACTCTTGAAGCTACGGCTAGCCATCTTGATAAGTAATAGCCCGTAGTTCGGGTCTCCTGGCCCGAAAGAACGGCTCTGGAGAGCCGCTCTACCACATCAACGAAAAGTTGGATGAGCACTACTTGGTCTTCAACGCAGCGGGTTGTTGATTGATCTTGAGCGAGATGTCGCCGGAGTCCCCTCGGTAACCGTTGACCAGAATTTGGTACGTCGTCCCTGCCACGGCGTTGAACGTGACGACGCTGGTGGAGACTCCCCCGTTGTAGTTCTCGTCGTCGTTTTCGGCGACGATTTGCAGTGCGTCCAAACTGGTGCCGGTATAAACGCCGAGCGTCGTATCGAAGTTGCTTCCCGCGGTGCTGATCGTCACCGAACCGGATGCCGAGGCCGTCCAACTCCACCACAGACTGCGGATGCCGCTGCTTCCACCCGGATTCGGATCGCTCGCCTCAGTTGTGGCATATCGGTTGTTGCCGATCACGGTTGCCGTCGAGCCGGTGATCACAGTGCGGTCTGCGAAATTGTCATTGGGGCTTACTGTCGAATCGTTGTCGTTGACCGTGACAGTGGCCGCTGAGTTTGCCATTTCAACGTTGTAAGTCGCTCCGGGATTCAGAGTGAGGATCACGGTCTCTTGTGGTTCGCTTTCGCTGTCATCCGTTGGGCTAACATTCACGGTCACAGACGAGCGGCCGGCTGGAATTGTTATGGTGCTCCCGATTCTCGCGACATCACTGCCGTTTTTTGCAGATCCGGAAGTGGCGATGCTGACCGTTAATGCGGCTGACGTTGCGCCTGTGCGAGTGATTGTGAATTGACCTCGATCGACCGTCTCTTTGGCACGCTTTTCCGTGGCGACGGCATCCGTTGCGGTGATACTGACGACCGGCAAGACGCGATCGTTATCTGCGATGTTGACTGAGGCATTCGATTTCTGGCCATCGATCTTGTATTTCGTCGATTTGGCGAGAGTCAGCTTCACTGTTTCGTTCCATTCCGGTGTCGCATCATCCACAGGATTTACATTGAGTGAGATCGTCGATTGACCGGCAGGGAATGTTACTGTCGTTGGCAACCGTTGATTGTCGGAGCCATTCGTCGCCGTTCCGGAGATCGTCAACGCCACAGTCAATGCGGCGCTTGTGGAGCCCGTTCGAGTCAATGTAAACGAACTAGGATTCGCCTCTTGTCCGACGAGCGTTTCCCCGGCGTTCGCATCAGTGGCAACGATGCTGATTGTCTTCATGCTGCTGGTGGGCCTGGC
>CAIJTL010001642.1 GCA_903823545.1 uncultured Planctomycetaceae bacterium | reverse complement strand
CCGCGATGGATTCCGCCCCACCACAACCCGGTTGGGCGATGGGCCTGCGTGAGCGTGAGGCTCCAGAAGACTGCCGCATCCACATTCGCGGCGAGACGACGAACCTCGGCGACGCGGTCCCGCGAGGCACGCTGCAAGTCATCACGCTCGCCGACACCAGTCCGGTTGATGTGAAGCGAAGCGGCCGGCTTGAGTTGGCTGGCTGGCTGACTCGGCGCGATAACCCGCTGACGGCACGAGTCTTCGTGAATCGCGTCTGGTTGCATCTGTTTGGCCGAGGACTCGTCACGACACCGGATGACTTCGGCGTCAACGGCGCTCGCCCGTCGCATCCGGAATTGCTCGATCATCTCGCCGTGCGCTTCATGGACGACGGCTGGTCGACCAAGCGACTGGTGCGAGCGATCGTGTTGAGCCGGACGTATCGGGAAGCGAGTGGGCAGGAACGCGAAGGGGAGAGGGGGAGAAAGGGAGAGGGGGAGAAAGACAAAGTCGTCAGCGATTCTGTTCAGCCCGTCTCCCTCTCTCCCACTCCCCCCCTCTCCCACTCTCAATCCGACCCCGACAACATCTATCTCGCACGCATGAAGCCACGACGTCTCGAAGTCGAAGCGTTTCGCGATGCAATCAAGTCGGTCGCTGGCACGCTGGACCTGACGCCGCCGACTTCCGATCAAGCCTTCCTCGCGAGATTCAATCCGTATCGTGAAGACGAGTACCGCACGTTCCAGCCGCTGTTCACGCCCACGACTCTTGAGCAGCCGCATCGCAGCGTTTATCTGCCGGTCGTACGCGGCGTGTTGCCGGAGTTGTTCCCGCTATTCGACTTCGCCTCGCCAGAACGTTCGGTTGCGCAACGTGACGAGAGCACCGTGCCGGCTCAGTCCTTGTTCTTGATGAACAGCCCGTGGATCGTCGAACAATCCCGCCACGCGGCGCAACGATTGTTGGACGAGACCTCGCTCGAAGAAGCCGGCCGAGTCACTCGGATTTATCAACGAGCCTTCGCCCGATCACCGACGCCAGAGGAACTGACTCGCTCGCTGCGATACCTCGCCGAACCAGAATCGGTCGCGACTGATCCGAAAGCCGCGACTCCGAAGGCCGAACAACTGCGGCTCGAACGCTGGACCAGCTTCTGCCAAATCCTGTTCGCGAGCGGAGAGTTTCGGACGCTACGATGAGCCCGTCCCGACCGTAAGCCGATGGCCGAAAGCGGAGTGTCGTTATCATTTCCCTCGAACAAGGAAAGGATCGCGGCCAACGGCCGAGCAAGAAGGTGAGAAAGTGAATGACGATGACCAATCAACTTTTATCGCGTCGCCAACTGTTGCAGTCCGTCTCCGCTGGATTCGGTTACGTCGCATTCGCCGGGTTAGCGTCCGAGGCGGCGGCGAAGGAAGCGGGCGGGCCGTTGGCTCCCAAGCGACCGCACTTCGCGGCGCGAGCGAAGCGAATCATATTCCTCTGCATGCGCGGCGGACCTTCGCACGTCGAGACGTTTGATGAAAAACCGCAGCTCTCGGCCGATCATGGAAAGCCGGGGCGAACGCCGAACTCGAAGCTGCTCGGTTCGCGCTGGAAGTTTCGGCGACGTGGCGAAAGCGGGTTGAGCATCGTCGAACTGTTGCCGGAAACGGGCGGGCACGCTGACAAGCTCTGCGTGTTGCGCGGCATGCACACCGACAACGAGAACCATCCGCAGGCGCTCGAGCAGTTGCATACCGGCAGCTTTCAATTCGTGAGGCCGTCGCTGGGGGCGTGGACGCTGTATGGCCTCGGCACCGAGAACCAGAACCTGCCAGGGTTCATCTCGATCAACCCACTGTCGGCACTCGGCGGACTGCGGTACTACTCGAATGCGTTCCTGCCAGCGGCGTACTCGGCAACGTTGCTCGGCGATGCGAACCGGCCGGTAAAGAATCCGACCGTAGGCAATCTCGCCAACACGCGGCTCACGATGGCGGGACAGCGGCAGCAGCTCGACCTGCTGCAAGCGATGAACCGCGACCTCGCCAATCAGACCGCCGACCCGCGCGTCGAAGGGCTGATCGAATCGTATGAACTCGCCTTTCGAATGCAGGACGCGATGCCGAAAGTCATGGACCTGTCCGCCGAGACGAAAGAAACGCTCGCGCTGTACGGCGCCGCCGGAGGCCCGACCGAGACGTTCGGCCGTCAGTGCTTGCTCGCGCGTCGCTTCGCCGAGGCCGGTGTCCGATTCATCGAGATCACGCACACCGAGTGGGACCATCACGGCTTCCTGACCAGCGGCATGACGAACAACTGCCAGCAGATCGACCGCCCGATTGCCGGCCTGCTGACCGATCTCGAACAGCGCGGGATGTTGCACGACACGCTGGTGATCT
>CAIJTL010001641.1 GCA_903823545.1 uncultured Planctomycetaceae bacterium | reverse complement strand
TTGGTACGGCCCTCGGCGTTTTTTCCGACCGACTGCCGACTGCGTTGGCTCGAATATTCTCTCCGTTTGCAGACATCCCCCCGGCGACCGGAGTTCTCTTTGACGTGCAACCCGGGACTTGCAAGGTCCTTCGTGGCGAGCCCGTGGAATTTGCCGCGTTGGTGACAAAAGGGAAGGTCGATCGGCTGCGTCTTGAGTTGATTGAGACTGAGGGTGAGACTGTTGGAAAAACGCTGTGGCACGATCTCAAGCCCGATGAATCTGGGCGTTGGACGTTTCGGCTGCCTGCTTATGAGCACTCGTTTCAGTATCGAGTCCATGGTGGAGGCACTTGGACGAAATTGGCGACGGTCACAATGCTCGACCGTCCCCGACTCGTTGGCTTGCAAGCTGCCGTGCATTACCCCGAATACATGAAAGTTTCGGAACCACGAACTAACCCACCTGATGTTCCAGAGGTTTCAGGGCCTGTCGGAAGTACCGTCGAATTGACGGTCAAAGTCGAGGGAGATGCATCGACTGGCGAGGTCAAATTGCTTCGCGAAGAGCGGAAGACTGTTGCGGTTACCGATCGCCCGTTGCGGGTTTGGTTTGAGAATGTCCTCCCAAAAGGTCATGCGGTTGAAGGACGCTGGGAATGGCATCCGCAGCCGAGAGAACTTGATCCGGCGGCTGACACTAGTAAGCGTGGGGAGAACCTTGCTCAATGGGCTAAGTGGCATACTCACGCAGCCGTTCCAGGAATGTCGTATCACTCATTTCACTCTGCGGCCGTGCCGTTTGAGATTCAGCTTGGCGATGTCCTCTTTGCGGAAGTGTTCTTAGAAACGGATCAACAGCCAGAAGAACTGATGTTGCAGATCCACGATGGTGCGAACTGGGAACATCGCGCATTTTGGGGTGCGGATAAGATCGCGCTCGGACAGGTTGATTCAAACAGTCGTCGAAGAATCGGTGATTTACCGAAATCCGGTGAATGGGTTCGATTAGAAGTTCCGGCTCGTGACTTGGATCTTGAGGGCCGCTCAATTCGAGGTGTTTCGTTCACACAATTCAGCGGTCGTTGTTTGTGGGGTCGAGTCGGCACGCTTCCTCCAGCAACTCGCGCTGAAAGCCAGCTAGTCGTCGTTGAAGCGTTCCCTTTGAGCTTCATCGGTCCAGTTGAGGACGATACGAAGAAAGACGACACATCGGCTCATCCATCAAAATCGAAAAGCAAAAATTCAAAAGCCAAATCTCATTACGCAGCAATCCGAGAAGCAAACCGCTGGTCAGGACGTTTTCCGATTAAGGCTGATGGCTGGTATCGCGTCGAATTGAAGAACGAAATTGAAGCGGCCAATCAGCAAATGAAAGAGGCCCGCATTACTGCGATTCCGGATAACCCGCCGCAAATTTTGATCGAACGTCCGGGCGTCGATCTCGTGTTGAGCGAGCCCGTCAAAGTGCCGTTGGTAATCTCGGCCTTTGATGATTTTGGTTTGGCGGATTTGGTTCTTTCAACACAAAAGGGTGAGAACACCGGCTTCCAAGGTCGTCCGGTGAAGAGCTACTCCAGCATTACGCGAGCCGATACGGCGATCGTGACTCTCGACCTGTTGCAGGAGTCGCTGAAGTCTGGCGATGTCTTCAAGTACCGAGCCGAAGTCCGTGATCGTAAAGGTCAGACCGCACAAACACAGGACTTCACGATCCGAATTGTCGCCAATGATCCAAACGCAGCGGATAAAAAACTTGCTCAGTTCGAGAAGCAGGAAGAATCGTTCAAAGAGAAGCTCGTTGATCTCATTGAGAAGCAGAAGGCGGTTCAAGAAAAGCTCGAAAAGTTGGAAGAGAAGTACGAACCGCTCACCGAGAAAGTGGAAGCCGCGCAAGCCGAAGCTGAGAAAGCCGCCGATGCCGCCACCAAGGAACAGGCAGCCAAAGAGCAAGCGGCTAAAGAACAGGCGAAGAACGATCCTGCAAAGACTGACCCGGCGAAGCCTGAGCCAACGAAACCCGATCCGACCAAGCCAATGCCACAAACTCCGCCGCCAAGTCCTCCGGAAGTAAAGCTTGACGCTGACGGCCAGAAGATGCTTGGTGAGCTGAAGCAAGAACTTGCTCAGTTGCAGCAACAGGAGCAACAAAACGCGACAGCCGCCGAGCAACTCAAGGAGCAACTCAAAGCACTGGCCGCTGAAGCTGATAAGCAACAGCTTGTTCCACCGCAATTGCAACGCGAGATGCAAAATCTCTCGGAGGCATTCCAAGAGGCGGCAGTCACTCCTCTAAAGGACTTGGCTGCTGAAATTCAGAAGTCCGCTCAACCAAAGGAGCAAGATCCCAAGTTGCCACAACTCGAAGCTCGCGGTGAGCAGGCTTTGCAAAACCTCGAAGCAATCAAGTATCGAATGGAGGCGTTGCAAGAAGCGCAGAAGGACTCGAAGGCCGATGCGGCGAAAGCCATCGAAGAATTGCAACGGGAAATGACTCGCCAAGCGGGTGAGTTGTCCGCTCGTGAACTTGAGGAGCTTCGCGCGGCGATTGAGGCTTTGCGAGAAGAGTTACAAAAGCTTGCGAACAACCAAGCACAGTTAGCAGAGTTCACTCCGGAAGCTCCGGAGATGCTCGTTCCCGATTTGGAGAAGAAACAAGACGACCTCGACCGCAAGGCCGAGAAAGAGCTTGCGAAAACCAAGGAGTTGCAGAAGACCGACGAGTACAAAAAGCTCAAGAACAAGCGCCCGCCGCAAAATCCCGATCGTCCTTTCGATCCCGATGCGAGTGAACCAGCGACTCCTGCCAACGAAGAGAGCGCGTCGAACGACGAGCCTCAAATGGCGAAGTCGGACGTCGATAACGCTGACTCGAATCAGTCGGATGCCAACAAGTCCGACATGAATACCGACGATGAGCCGTTTAAGCCCGCACTCAGCACTCCGATGCCAAAGCCCGCTCCGGCGGCGAAGGATAAGCAGAAATCCGCACCGAAGAAGCCCTCGAAAAACGACAAGTCGAAATCGAACGACAAGCCACAGGCGAATGACAAGGCTCAGTCGAACGACGCGGCCAACGATCCGCAGGAACGTCGAGCCGAGTTGGCCGAACGACAAGAGGACCAACTTGATCAGCTCAACAAGGCGGAAGAGAGTCTTGCTGCTGATCAGCGAACGCTCGATAACTTGCTTGCCCAACTCGAAAAAGCGCTGAAGCAAACGAGTTCAAAGGAGCCGTCGGATGTGAAGTCTCCGAATGCCTCACAACAACCAACGGACCCTCAGTCAGCTGATTCTGATGCCAACATGCCAGAAGGAGATGATCAACCTGAGCTTTCGGCGGAAGCCGCCGCTGAAGTGGCCGAGTTGTTGAATTCAGAAGTCGCACAAAAGGCGATGCAGATGGCCGCTCGGATGCAAGCGATTAAAGCGGGGGACTCATCCGACAAAACCAACAAAGGTCAAAAGCAACCTCCCAGCAATCAGCCGCCACCACTGAAGTCGAGTCCTCGACCACGAAGCGGGTTGGAAGGTGATAACGCGAGCCAATTCGCAATGGATGCGATCCTGAAAGACTTGGATCCATCCACGAAAGCAATCATTCTCAAAATGCAGCCACGTATGCGTGAGGAATTGCTGCAAGGTCTGAGAGAAGAGGGCCCGGAGGGCTACCAGCGGTTTATCCGCGATTATTTTGAGCGTCTTACCAAGGCAGGCCAGGGCACAAGGAAGTAGTCAACTAACACTTTTTTAGTTTTCCGAGGAGTTGCGTAATGTCAGAGCCACCACGGTCGGTGCGCATCGTTTCGGCGGTCCCATTGGACAATCTTCATTTGCGTTTGGACTTCGATGACGGAGTCAATCGCACGGTCGATATCACCCCCTATGTGGAAGGAAATGTCTACAAGCAGATTCGTCTGAGTGAGAAGTATTTCCGCACGGCACACATCGAAGGTGGAGCACTGGTTTGGGACAATGGCGCGATGCTCGACGCGGACCTACTCCGCTACGGCCCACCTCAGCCACCGGCGGCACCTAAGGCCAAGAGCACCGGTAAAACGAAGACGCTTGCGCCGATGAAAGCGCCTACAAAAGCGACAGCTAAGCCCGCAGCCAAAGTCGCCGCTAAGACTGTTGTCAAAACTGCGAAGGTGAAAGCGAAACCTGTTGCGAAGGCAGCGGCCAAGAAAGCGACGAAGGCACCGGCCAAGGCCGCCAAACCGGCCAAAGCAAAGGTTGCTCCGAAGGTCGTTGCGAAGGCTCTTGCAACAGCCAAGAAGGTTTCTAAGCCGGCACCAAAAGCCAAAGCGAAAGCCGCAGCGAAGCCGGTGAAAAAGACCGCGAAGCCTGTCAAGAAAAAAAGGTAGCACGTCTACCGAGAAGCTGTTTCAAGCCGTAGCACGAGTGGCTCTCGTAACTCGTTCCATTCATTGGTTCGAGTTCAGTGAGTCGCCCGTGCTACGGATTTTGCGACCTCTTTGCTGATCACACACGGCCAACGAATGGCTCACCGACGATGCTGCAACGATTTCTTCAACTGCTCGGTATTCACGAAGATGTCCTAAAGCACTTAGACCGCGCTGAATTGCTTTGGCAGCGGACTGATGTGCTTTGGATTGGGCTCGTGTTGCTACTGCCGCTAGCCTGGACGATTTACCGGCGACAAAAGCAAAATCTCCATACAGTGTCGAAGTGGTTATTGGCGACGTTGTGCGTCACTCGCGTTTCAATTTTGGCACTCTTGGTCCTGGTCCTGTCAGGCCCCTATCTGCGGATCGATCACAAGTTCGAGCGAAAGCCGATCGTTGCGTTTGTTTTCGATCATTCACAAAGCATGCGGTTGCCGGCTGGTCCCTTCGAGACTGATGAGCAACTTGTAGATGCAGCGAATGCAGCGGGATACGTCTCGAACTCCGATTCTGCCGAGTCCAAACAAGCGGCCGATGCCGCTCGCCCGGTGGTTTCGATTGATCCGGAAACTCGAAAAGCATTGAACCGGATCACGCGAACTGAGATCGCCCAGACGGCAGTTCGCGTCGCCGCCCCCGATCTGCTCAAGCCACTTGAAGGCAAGTTTGATGTACGTCATCTCGCGTTTGCTCGCGAACCAGTCCCATTCGTTTTTGATGCCACCAAAACCGATTCACAGCTACCGGATAGCGGAGGAGGAGTTTCGACTTGGATCGGCACCGCAGTGCAATTGATTGTTGATGATGCTGCTGGCCAGCACATTTCAGCAATCATTCTTTTCAGCGACGGACAAAACACCGGCGGACGATCCCCGGCTGAAGCCGCGCGTGCAGCGGCTCAGGTCGGCGCGCCGATCTTCGCGGTTCCCATCGGCTCGTCCAAGCGACTGCAAGACGTTTCGATCGTTGATCTCTACACATCGGGGCATGTTTCGGTCGGCGATACCGTCAAAGTTGCCGTGACAATCGAGTCCAATGGCTTCAACGGGCGACCGATCAAGGTTGAGTTGAAAGACGGCGACAAAGTTCTCGACACAAAAGAAATGGTTCTACTCGGTACCGAGCAGCAGCAAACGGAATTGACGTTCGAGGCAAAAGAGGCCGGGGATAAATATCTCACAGTAAATGTTCCGGCCTTTCCGGAAGAGGCTGATGAGTTACGAGCGAACAACATCGATCTTGCTTACGTGAAGGTCAGCGACGAAAAGTTGAAAGTGTTGCTGATCGACGGCTTGCCGCGCTGGGACTTTCGCTTTTTGAAGAACGACATCCGCCGCGATAATGGGATCAAAGGGCTAACGGGAGACGAGCCTGAAGTTCTTACGGAGGCGGAGTGGCGTCGCATGTCAACTGACGACAAAGCCGCCAAGCTGCCATCAACAGTAAAAGACTTGAGTGAGTACCACACGATTGTTATCGGTGACGCTTCGCCGGATATCCTGCATGATGATTTTCGCAAAGCATTGATCGAAGCGGTGCGAGAAAAAGGAGTTGGCCTAATCGTCCAGGCCGGCCCGCGATTCATGCCGCACTTGTTCGATAGTGAATTCCAGTCGTTGCTTCCGGTGACGCTTCGCAGTAATGCTCAGACGGGAATCGAAGCCCCGGCCTACAAGCCATTCAAGATTGAAGTCACTCCAGAGGGGCTGCTGCACGAATCGCTGAGATTGCACGATGACCCAGGGCGTAACGTCAATTTGTGGTCACAGATGCCGGCCTACTTTTGGGTAGCCCCCGTTGAGAGAGCGTCTCCTGCCGCAATCGTGTTGGCGAGCAATCCCAGCTTGGAAAATCGCTGGGGCAAACAGCCGCTCATCGCTTATCAATATGCCGGAAAAGGAAAGGTCGCGTTCGTGGGAACCGATTCGACTTTCTTGTGGCGACAAAACGTTGGCGACCGGTTCTTTTACAAGTTCTGGGGCCAGATGTTGCGATTTGTGGGACGGACGGAGGATGGTTCCTCGAAGAAGGAAAACCGTCTCGTGGTGCATCCCGTCCGAGTTCAACCGGGCGAAGCAGCGGAGGTCGAACTATTCGCCTTCAATGCTGACGGTACGCCGCGTCCGGACGCGACAATCAAGGTCAGCACGATCGGCCAGACCGGATCTTCATTCGTCGAATTGATCGCGGATAAATTTGCGAAGGGACGCTTCACGGGCAAGTTCAATCCAAGGGAACTTGGAGATCATCGAGTACTCTACCAGCCAAGTGACTCGCCAAAGACAGTGGAAGGCAAACTCCGAGTGATGCCTTCTTCGGAAGAACTGCGCGATCCCAATCTCAATCGACCAACGCTCGAAATGCTCGCCAGCACAACGGGCGGAAAAGTCGTCGCATTAAGCGATCTCAAGAGCTTGCCCGAACAATTCAAAGGTGAGCCGATGTTGGTGGAGGTCCATCGCGAAGCCAGTGTTTGGGACAACTGGTTCACACTGGTGTTGATCACATTGATTTATGCAGTCGATGTGGGGCTTCGACGATTGAGTGGTTTGAGCTAGTCGTTGATGCCTCAGCAAACGGTGTTTGAGAATCTGAGTGAGTTACGTTCGCGGATCGGGAAACCAAGAAATGTCAGTCACACAACACTCCGGTATTCGTAGTCGCACGATTGTTGTGGAATCCCTGGCAATCTTGGTTCTTTTCACTTCATCGCTCCCCGCGCAAAACAAAGCTCCGGCGGTGACCACTGCCGCGCCGTTGACTGAGGCCAGGGTTATTGAACGCGTGACTTCTGCCGTCGATCGCAGTTTGGAATATCTCGCGTCAAAGCAACGACCAGATGGGAGTTGGGATGATTGCAATGCGGGAAATGCAGTGACGTTGTTGGCCATGCTCGGTCGAGGCCATGTGCCTGGACGTGGGCAGTACAAGGACGTGTTGCAGAAAGGTCGCAAGTATTTGCTGAAGACTCAGCGTGATGACGGCCTGTTTCACTCGAAACGTCAGGCAGGTGCGGGGCCGATGTATGAGCACGCATTTAGCACGCTTGCGACTTCGGAGTTGTATGGCATGGACCCTGACCCCGAAGTTGAAGAGAAGCTTCGGAAGGCCGTAAAAGTCATCGTCAATGCTCAGTCACCCAATGGTGGCTGGCGCTACAATCCGCAGCCGGGCGACCATGATCTCAGTGTGAGCGTCATGCAGATTGTCGCCTTGCGAGCAGCCAACAATGCCGAGATTCCGGTTCCAGATCAGGTCATCGAGAAGGCAGCAAAGTACGTCCGATATTGCGCTCACCCGAATGGTGGCTATGGCTATCAAGGTCCAGCTCAAGGGGCACAAACCTCAGCGGCTGGAGTTGTCTCTCTGCAACTGCTCGGCAAGTACGACGATCCGAGTGTCCCTAAAACTCTCGACATGCTGGCGAAGTTTCCGGTCGAATGGTCAGCCAACGGCATCCAGTATTGGTATTACTTTCATTACTACGCCGTGCAAGCGAACTATCAGGCGGGAGGCAAACATTGGAACGACTGGCACCCACGAATTCGCGAATTGCTCTTGGACAAGCAGAACGCAGATGGGAGTTGGGATGTCCCCGGTGGGACCGCAGAAAACGCCGGGGTGGTCGGCCCGAATAACATCTACTGGACCGGCATGGCATCGCTTATTCTCGAAGTCTACATGCACTTCTTGCCGGCATATCAGCGGTAGATCCGGATCACGTTGGCTGAAACAGTCGCAGGGATGTCGTGCTAACGTGACTACGGTTTTGAAGTCGCTGTTTTGAAACTCGGCTTGACCCAGTGATGTGAATGTCGAGAATCCCGCCGCCATTCAAACGGTTCAATGACGAACGGCTTCGTGTAGCCAGCGAGTATGAATCGTTCTCGTCAATCAATGGCTTGATTATTCATCGAAGTCACGGCAAGGAGGCTGCGACGTGTCAGTGGCGGCGTCTATTCAGCCGGTAAGCCTGAAGGCCCTCTTGCCGATGGCCCAGATTCTCGGCAGCGACGATATCGTTGTCTCTCATGCGACCGAGCGGAATGATCTCGTCAGCGCCGGCTCGTTGTTCGCGGCTATTCCCGGAACCAAACAGAACGGTCAGGAATTCGCTCGCGACGCGGTTGAACGCGGAGCGACAGCACTGCTGCTCGATTCTCCGATGTCCGATCTCAAAGTTCCGCAGTGCATCGTTCCGGATGTTCGTCGAGCGTTTGCCACATTGTGCGATGCACTCGCAGGGTATCCCTCGGAACTACTGCGGCTCACTGGTGTCACTGGCACGAATGGAAAGACAACGACGACGTGGCTGATTCGTTCGATCTTGCGAGCCGCGGGATTTCAGACTGGAGTTCTCGGCACGATCGAATACAGCAACGGTGTGCGACGCGAGCGAGCGAACCTGACAACGCCAGATTCGTCTGCACTTTGTCGATGGTTGCAGTCGATGGTTGAGGTCGGCTCGACTCACGCTGCGATGGAGCTATCGAGTCATGCGCTCGATCAAGGCCGGGCGTGCGGCACCATGTTGGATGTAGGCATCGTGACCAACGTCACGCAGGACCATTTCGATTACCACAAGAACTACGAAACGTATCTCGCGGCCAAGGCTCGCATCGTCGAACACCTCAAGCCCGAAGGAATTCTTGTCCTCAACGCAGACGATCGAGGTAGTTCCTCGATCGTGCAACAGATTGCTCCGACAAGTCGCATCGTGACATTCGGGCTTGAACAGGATGCCGATCTGACCGCCACAATCGTCGAGGAATCAACAGCCGGAACGAAGTTTGTTCTTGCATGTGGAGCAGAAGCTGAAGAAGTCTTCACTCCGCTGATTGGTCGACACAACGTCGCGAATTGCCTTGCAGCCGCAGCGGCGACGCATCATTTCGGGATTCCGTTGAAGACCATTAGTTTGGGAATCGAATTACTATGTGCAGTTCCCGGGCGTTTTGAGCGCGTTGTGGCTGGCCAGCCGTTTGATGTGTTTGTCGACTTCGCTCACACGCAAGATGCATTGCTGCGATGCGTCACGAATTTGCGACAATTAAGTTCTGGACGGCTCATCGTTGTCTTCGGAGCTGGCGGAGATCGTGATCGCAACAAGCGTCCCAAAATGGCTCAAGCGGTCCTCGGTTCCGATTTGATCGTCGTAACGAGCGACAATCCTCGCACGGAAGATCCCCAGCAAATCATTGCAGACATCCTCGCCGGAATTCCTGACCAGCGCACTGACCGAGTTCCGCCGGTGCATGTCGAGCCTGATCGGCGAGCGGCAATTCATTGGGCTCTTGAGCAAGCACGGCCCGGTGACTGTGTGTTGATTGCAGGCAAAGGGCACGAAACTGAACAAATCATCGGAACAGAGCGATTTCCGTTTGATGATCGTGAGGTCGCGCAGTTGGCTTGGCATGACATCACGGCGAGCCGAACTTCGCAAACCGATTCTTCCACAGTTTCCGTGACGTGATTTCCTGTAGGACGGTCTTTTTTGACCGTCAGTATTCTTGTTCGATGGCCAAGAGTGGCTGCCCCGCACACAGTGTTCAACATCCATGCAACCAATCACATTCACATCACTGACAACAGCGACTCACGGGGATTTGATCAACGGCACTGGTCAGTCGGGGATGTTTTCTCGCGTTGAAATTGACTCGCGCAGCGTGAAACCTGGGTGTTTATTCTGGGCACTTCGTGGAGAACATCACGATGGCCACGACTTTCTCGCAGAAGCTCGCATTCACGGCGCGACAGCGGCGGTGGTCTGACGAAGTCGGTTGCAGCAAGCTCAAGAAGTGTGGCGAGTCGTAAGTCCTCACAGTGAGTTCGCTCCGCTCATAGTTGTTGAAGACACGCTCACCGCACTCGCAGATTTCGCTCGCTGGTATCGTTCGCAACAAGACGGTCTGGTCATCGGCGTCACCGGAAGTTTCGGCAAGACAACGACGCGAGAAATGATTCACGCCGTGTTGTCCGGTTCGCGAAATGGCGTACGCAGCCTGAAGAATTTCAATAACCACATCGGCTTGCCTCTGAGTCTGCTGGAACTGGATCAAAGTCACGAATTTGCCGTGCTCGAAATGGGCGCATCAGCCGTCGGTGAGATTGCCGCGTTAGCGGAGATCGCCAATCCGAAGATCGGCGTCATCACCGGTATCGGTCTCGCGCATGTCGCTGGATTCGGATCGCCGGAAGGGATCGTGCGTGGCAAAGGAGAGTTGCTCGAAGCGTTGCCGAACAGCGGCTTTGCCGTTTTGCCCGGTGATGATCCCGTGACGCGGGCGATGGCAGGTCGGACGAGCAGCTCAGTGATCTTTGTCGGCGAATCTGATGAAAGTCACATCGAAGCGAGAAACGTTCGCGTGTCGAATCAGTCGCTGACGTTTGAAGTCGATC
>CAIJTL010001640.1 GCA_903823545.1 uncultured Planctomycetaceae bacterium | reverse complement strand
GTCCGGAAAGCGTGGGTTTTTGGCATTGTTCCACAAGCTTCCCGAACCTTTGTCGGCACCGTTCTTCAGTTGAGCCTCGTCGCTGGGATCCCAAATCTGGATTTGAGGTGTGCCGCGAACATAGATGCCGCTGTCCCCTTTGGGCTCGATCTTCCAATCACAGTAGAGCTCAAAATCAGCGTAGTCCTTGGCTGAGCAGAGATTCTGGCCTTTGCCATCGAAAACGAGCACTCCGTTCTCGGCGCGCCAGTGAGCTTTCGCACTCTCATCGGCTTTGACCTGTTCTGCCGCGATTTGTTCGGCGGTCATCGACTTCCGTTGCTTGATGTCTTTGACAAGCCCTTTCCAGCCGGTGAGGTCTTTGCCATTGAAGAGGGCCGTGAAGCCTTCTGGCGGAGTGTTGTCCGGACGCGCGGCTTTCTTTCCGACTGGCTGAGCTTGTTGATCGGCAGCCGCGACGAGTTGCGATTCAACTCGGTTGCCGAACAGAAACACGTTGTCGAAGTTCCCCATGTCGTCGAATGAGCCGATGCCAACTTGGCCCCAGGCAAATGTTGTGTCGGTCGCTTCCATGGCCGGCTCGTCCATATTGTCGAAATAGACTTTGACTGAGCCACTCTTCACGTCGCGGATCAACCGAGCGTGATGCCAGTTGTCAGTCCAATTGGTGCCGGTGCTCGTCTTTGTCGAGATCTTCTTTCGATCAGCGCTATTGACGATGAAGATCTGATTGGCGTGGTCGTCGGTCTGTTTGCCGAGATGCACGTAGTAAAGATGAGCCGCGTCTTGGTATCCGAAGAAGAGGCACATGTCGCGATGACCGTAATCTTTGACTGTTGATTGCAGTTTTACATCGAGCACAAAATCACTGACCGTGACGTCCTTGATCATCGAGCGATTGAACGGAGAACGAACCGGAGTTTTCGTGTCGCTTTTCGCGAACTGGCTGTAGACGTTCCCGCTCTCTGTCTTCGTAATTTTCCAAGCTGCGGGATCAGTCGGTGCCCAATGTTCGGCATTTCCTGATTCAAAATCGTCCGAGAAAATCAGCGGAAGATTGGTGATTCCTTTCGGGGCCTCCGCCGCCTCAATGGCCAACGTCATTAGGCTGACGAGTGCCATTCCAAGTAGTCCAGCAACAAGTCTCATCGTGGTTCCTTTCAAACGAAGTCTGTAGTTCCAAACGATCAACGACATCCGCATCTGCGAAAGTGGAGAGTAGCGTGACTGCCTATCGTGAGGATGACAAGCGAGCGGGATCATACACCCGATTCATCGGCGTCATCATCGTTTGCCGCCACATCCGTCGCTGCCGCGGGCGGCAATGTGGCGAGCAGTTTCTGGCCTTGAGCCGACAGCGTTTGTAGTTCGCGCAGGCAGACATTCATGGACTTCACGGCTTGTTGAAAGTTCGTGTGCGTCGAGGCTTTGAGAGCGTCGATCGCAAACTGCTCAACCGCTTGTCGGAGCTTGCTCAGTTTTTTGTTGAGCATTTTGAGGTAGCCGACCGGATCGGAGAGTCGCGTTTCCAGCGCGCGAGAAATGTCGAAAACCGCTCGGACAATTCCCATCAGTTCCGTGTAGTCTTCGATCTCTTCGCAATGTTTGATGAAGGTCCGGACCATCCAAGCATGAGCGAGTACCTCATCACAGCGGTAGACGATCTCGGTTATCGACGGGGAATTGCTGGTGTCGTTCATGTGCTCCTCAATTAACAATCCGCTTGCTTATTTTGGTCCGTGAGTCACTTCAATTCCGCAGCGTCGATAATCGGCAGAGTCACCTTCAAACGCACTGGTTCTGGCTTGCTTGCCGCGCTGCAACCGCCAGCACACGCACCACAGCCGCCAACACTTTGGCCTCGCCACCATCGAAGGGACCAACGTCCCATCGCAATTATGGCAAGCGTTACGCACGTGAGTGCGGCAACTGTTTGTTCGTCGAAATTGGCCATGAAGGTGTGAGCTCCGTCGAACGCCTAGTGGGATGGGTCTCCAGGCCCGTCCAAGTGGCACTCGTTGTGTCATGAACGGACCAGGTGACCCATTCTACAAAACGATTAACTCCATCGACTTGCCACTTGGTAAGTGATCAATGCGGCGAGGTACGCCAAAGTCGTCATGTAGGTAAACGTCACCAACGGCCAGCGCCAAGAGTTAGTTTCTCGCCGGATGGTCATTAACGTCGCCGCACACTGAGCACACAAGCTGAAAAAGACCATGATCGAGAGGGCGACCGGAACTCCGTAAATCTTTTTACCGTCCGGCCATGTCGCATCGCGAATTGTTTGCTGCAACCGCGAATCCTCTTCGTTCACATCCTGCCCCAGTCCGTAAATCACTCCCAAATTGGTGATGACCAATTCTCTTGCTGGAAACGACAGCAATGTGCTGACGCCGATCTTCCAGTCCCAGCCGAGCGGCTTCACGACTGGTTCAATCAAGTGTCCCAGGCGTCCGATGAAACTCCGCTCGACGAGGTCCGCACGCATCACGTTGACTTGCTCGCGAGCATCGTCGAGCGGACGCAATTCAGCGTTGAGTTCTGCAAGACCACGTTCGGTGTTCGCGATCTGCTCGGCAAGTTGGTGGAACGCTGGTTCGTTCTTTGATTCCATTGCGCCCAACTCTTTATTGAGCTGATCCAAATGTGCTTGCGACGATGCGCGATATTGCAGCGGTTCGGATTTCTCCACCTCGAAGCGTTCAATAAATCGTTGCTTCTCAAACTCCGCCGAGTGATCAGCCGGAAAAAAGCTGGCCGCCCAAACGACGATTGCGGCTGCGAAGATGAGCGTGCCAGCCCTGCTGACGAACGCCATCATGCGGTCCCATACGCGGCTGAGCACGATCCAGGCTGACGGCCATTTGTAGGCGGGCAATTCCATGACGAATGGCGGCGTTTCGCCGTGAAAGATCGTCTTTCGCAACACCCACGCGACCGGCACGGCGACCACGATTCCGAGCGCATACATCGCAAACAGCACAAGTCCTTGTTGACCAATCGGCAGTCCGAGCAACCGCTTTTCCGGAATGAACAGCGAAATAAATAGCGAGTAAACCGGCAACCGCGCGGAGCAACTCATGAGCGGCGCAATCAAAATTGTCGCCAATCGAGCACGACGATCTTCGATCACTCGCGTTGCCATGATCCCCGGAATCGCGCAAGCGTGAGAGGTCATCAGTGGCACAAACGATTTACCGTTCAAGCCAATCTTTGACATCAGCTTGTCCATCAAGAACGCAGCGCGTGCGAGATATCCGCAGTCTTCCAGCAGTGCAATAAACAAGAACAACATCGCGATCTGCGGAAGAAAGACGAGCACTCCGCCGACACCAGCCACAACACCGTCGGTCAGCAAGCTGCGAAAAGTCCCCGGTGGAACAATCGAAGAGACCAGTCCCGAACACCAACTTTGCACCGTCTCACAGAGACCCATCAGCGGCTCGGCCCAGGTAAAGATCGCCTGGAAGACGACAAACATCAGCATCGCGAAGATAAACATGCCAATGAAGCGGTGCGTCAAAACGCGATCGACTTTGTCGCTGAACGTCTGCGGTCTGGAAGCGGGAACGGTGATCGCATTCGTGAGTATATTTTTGGCCCAAGCGTATCGTGATTTCGCTTCAACGGCTGGAATGCGACAACCTGCGGTCCTCAAGCGATCGCGTGATTCGGTTAATGCTTTCGACCACACGGCTCGGTTTTCTGCGAGCCATTCGGTTTCTAAGTAACCTCCAACGTCGAGCAACGCTCGTTCGACCAAGTAGCTGGGTGTGTCGGACTTTCCGAGTTCTGCAAGTTTTGTCGCGAGTTGATGGCACTCGGCATAAAACGATTCGGGAAACGGATGCGGTCGTGGTCCCGGCCCGTTCGGGACGGCGGATGCAATCGCTGCTTTGACGAGATCGAGCCCTTCGCGGCGATGAGCGGACGTCGCGACGACTCGCGCGCCTAATTTCTTTTCCAATTCTGGAACGTCAATTTTCACGCCGCGAGATTCGGCGACATCGAACATGTTCAGCACAAGCACCGTCGGCAAACCGAGGTCAAGGACTTGGCACGCGAGGTACAGATTTCGTTCGAGATTTGCTGCATCCAAAATACAGACGACAGCATCGACCTTCGCGACATCGGCCTGTCGCCCCAGCAACACATTGACCGAAACCATTTCGTCCAACGATCGCGGCGACAAGCTGTACGTGCCGGGCAGATCAACCAGCTCAATCTCCTCGGTCATCCCTTTCAGGCGACCGATCTTTTTTTCAACGGTCACTCCCGGATAGTTACCGACGCGCGCCTGCAACCCCGTCAACGCGTTGAACAACGTGCTTTTTCCCGTGTTGGGATTTCCGATGATGGCAACTGTCAGAGGCATGCTTGAGGTGGGCCGATGAGGGTGAGCGTTTTTCGTGAGCAGTGTTGCTGTTGTCGTAAGCCAAAACGTAGACGAGTCACTCGTTGGCTCGATTTGTCCGGTCTCGGAGTGCCCGCCTACGCTTGATAGACTGGCAGGATTCTGGCGTAAGACGATGGTGCTCGCTAGCCGCGACGCTTTTTCTCTGGGCCATCTGCGATACCATTCCGCGCGGATTGGATTTCGCCGTGACGGATACGGCAATTCGCAGAAGCATTCATTTCCAGAGGCGAGGTTGATCATGCGATGTTGGATGATCGGTGCGGTTGTGGTCGCGATGCTGGCGGTTTGCGGAGATGCCTTCGCAGCACCCGAACTTGAGACACTACTGGAGACCATCAAAGCCGTCGGTCGCGAAGGGCAAGGAAACGCCGCCGCCGGGCAAGCGGTTAGCGAGCTGTCGCAACGCGGGGCCGAGTCACTGCCGCTTGTGCTGGCCGCGTTCGCAGACGCGAATCCGCTTGCCGCCAACTTTTTGCGAAGCGCGGTCGAAGCGATTGCTGATCGAGCGAAGAAGTCCGGCAAGTCGTTGCCGAAAAGTGAACTGGAAAAGTTCATCACTAACAAAGAACAGGACCCACGCGGACGACGGCTCGCGTATGAATTGTTGTCGAACGTCGATGCCAGCGCCCCCGATCGGCTGATTCCGGGGATGTTGCTTGATCCGAGCCCTGAGTTCCGCCGCGATGCGGTTGCTCGGTTAATTGAATCGGGCGAGAAGGCGTTGAAGGACAAAGAGAACGACGCCGCGAAAGCCGCGTTCAAGAAAGCTTTGTCTGGTGCCACCGACGACGATCAAGTCAAAACGGTTGCCAAGCAGCTCAAAGAATTGAAGGAAGAGGTTGATCTCAAGAAGCACTTCGGCTTTTTGACCGAATGGCGGGTGATTGGGCCGTTCGACAATGTGGCGTTCAAAGGATTCGATGCGGTCTATCCACCGGAAGAAAAGCTCGACCTCACCGCGACTTTGAAGGGGCAGAAGGACGACGTCAAATGGGAAAAGTTCGCGACCGATCACGAGTACGGCATCTTCAACATCGCCAAGCAAGTCGCTCCGCACAAAGGTGCGACGATGTATGCCGTGACTGAGTTTCACAGCCCCGCAGCCCGCGTGGTTGAGCTGCGACTTGGTACGCCGAATGCCTGGAAACTGTGGCTCAATGGTAAGCTGCTCTTTGGGCGAGACGAGTACCATCGCGGCATGGCGATCGACCAATACCGCGTTCGCGGCGAACTCAAGCCGGGTGCGAACACGATCTTGTTGAAGATTTGCCAGAACGAACAAACCGAAGATTGGGCACAGCGTTACGAGTTCCAACTCCGAGTCGCCGACTTGTCCGGCATCGGCATCGCCTCGCAAGCCGCACAAGCAACGTCGCAAAAATAGCGGATCATGTTCGCGGAATTGTCTCGCGTTATGAGCCCGTGAGAGTTTCGTGGCGCACGTTTTCAACGGGCACGAAATGTGTCGAACGCGCACGTTGAAAACGTGCCCC
>CAIJTL010001639.1 GCA_903823545.1 uncultured Planctomycetaceae bacterium | reverse complement strand
CTTTCGGAATCGTTGTCGAAAGTCCAACGGATGAGCTTAGAAGAAACTCGATCAATCGGAGTCGTCCCGACACGCTTGATGCCAAAGTCGCCATCGCCGCCCGTTTCACCGGTGCCGCCGCCGCCGAATCCAACGAGCGTTAATGTTTGGCCAACTCGCGGAGCGACTCGGCTGATCGGCATCGGTGCAATTCCCGTGACCGGTTCAGCGAGTCGAAAGATGGCGATGTCATTTGCCAAATCACTGCCGAGGACATCGCCGTTGAAGTTCGGATGCAGGAAGACTTTCTCGGTGTGATAGGTCTTATCTCCGACTGTGAATTGCCCGGAAGTGTCGGCAACTCCTTCGGCGCAATGACCGGCCGTCAGCACATACTGAGGCGCGATCAACACGCCTGAGCCGTAGTCCCGGCCATCCGCTCCGATCATTCCAACAGCAGGATACGTTGCCGTGACCGATCCATTGATGATGCGTGCGGTCACCCTGCTGGAATGTGGCAGCGGGTTGGTGACTGCATTCCCCTGAGATAGCAAACTCGCGCCAGACAAGAGCTGGCGCGACTCAAGCAATTCAAGGCAACAAGCCGTGGGTTGAGCGGGCGAAGTGCGCCGCCTGTATGGTCGAACTGATCGACCGAACGCTCGCAACAATGAGAAGCGCAGCATGTTGAACTCCTCCTTGCGTCGAGAGAGGCTCCGCCTCAATACCGAGCGACAGTTCGGGCGAAATGAGTTTCGCGTTCCGTTCCAAGAATGTCGGCGTGAGGAGTTGCTGGCCGCCGGAAAAACCCGATCTGGCGGAAAGGCTTACCTAACCGGAACTGCGGCGAACCCAATTTGACGGTGCTGCCGACGTCACTTCGAGGTATATCTAACCCGCATTTCTTGCCCGCGTTCCTCATTCGAGGCAGCGATCATGTCTTTGATTCGCTTACGAAAACCACTTCAGCGAATTGCCATCGGCTTGGTTTTGGCGGCGTTGATGGGTGTTGGACTTTGGCTCGGTATCAGGTCCGAGAAACTAATTCCTCAGAAGAATTTCGGTCGTCGGATGAGTCCCTCGTTGTTGATCGCGGGTGGCGGTCCGCTGCCGACGACCGTAAGAAACAAATTCGTCGAATTGGCTGGCGGTTCGGGGGCGAGGGTCGTGGTTATCCCTGCTTATGAACCTGACAGCGCGGCGATGATGCGATTGAAAACTTTCTGGCGAGACTTCGAGATGGCATCGCTGACGATTCTCGCCGCGCATTCGAAAGTGCAAGCCGATCATCCTGACTTCTCAAAATCATTGGCCGTTGCGACCGGAGTTTGGATCAGCGGTGGAACACAAAACTTTCTTGCCGAGCGATATGTCGATTCGCGTGTCGAACATGAACTGCAACGAGTTCTCGAACGGGGCGGTGTGATCGGCGGAACCTCCGCCGGTGCTTCGATTATGACTCGGTTTATGATCCTCGAAGGTCGCCAAGAGGCAATGCTTTCTCGTGGGCTCGACCTACTTCCGAACGCGGTCATTGATCAGCACTTCATGAAGCGAAATCGATTGAATCGTTTGCGCGGAGTACTCGAAAAGCATCCCCAACTCATCGGCTTCGGCATCGACGAATCGACCGCACTGCATGTGCAATTACGAAGCGGCAATCTTCAGGTAGTTGGTGACTCCTATGTGATGGCCGTTGTTCTGACTTCTGACGCAGTTGGTCCGCGTATCGAGATTCTCAAGCCCGGCGATGAGGCAAACCTCAACACGCTTCGAGATCCAACCGTGCCCGTCGCGACCGCCTATGAGTTCGATGAGGCGGTTTCTGAATAACGTGCTCTTCAGTCGGGATGACCGTGACTTATCTCTGAACTCGCCGTTCACGAAAAACGAAACAGCCCGACGACGTTTAACGTGCCGGGCTGCGATGCGGTTTAATCGATGTCAGAAAAGGATCGCTATTTCGCGGCCTTCTCTTTCGCTTCATGTTTGTGGTCGTCGTGGCCATGATCGTCGTGCGAGTGCTTGATTTCGCCGCTGAAATCCTTGCCGCCGATGGCCACTTTGAACTTGCCGACCGTTTTGGGGTCGTTGTGAAAAGCGTCGATCAGTTCGTCGCTAGTGATCTCAAAGCGAGAAGACTTTCCCTCCCCTTCGCCATCGAGTGGAGCGGCCGTGAGTGAATGCATGACCGGGGCATCTTTGCCCGGCAGTTCGACAGTGAGTTCTTTCGCTTCGATCGCAACTGCGGACTTGGCATCTGGCCCCAAGAGATACAACACGACTTTGTGCTTGTCTTCATCGAAGACAACTTCGGCGTGGTACTCCTCGTTGCCGAGTTCAATCAATTCTCCTTCGTGAGGCCCGTGTCCGTGGCCATGATCGTGCTCATGCACGTGACCATGTTCGGCATCGTGCGACGTGTCCTTCTTCGCATCAAAGGTGCGATAGTCGCCACCTTGTTGACCACCGCAGCCACTAAGACCTGAGAGGCTGACCAACAGAGTCGCTGACAACATCCAAACGCCAATTCTTGTTCGCATTGCGATTTACCTTTTCCTGAAGTGGACTCAAAAAGTACGGTTCTCTAATTGCAATTACCGCGCAAATGCGGTCATTGCGTCCCGAAATTCGGCAGTATCTTACTGGTGATAACTTTTCGCGTTTGAAGGTCGACTCGCACCGCAACTTGTTTGGCCTGAGAGCCATGGATTATCAACAAAGTGTTTTCGTCAATCATTGTTCGCGAAAAGACATGTCCCAATTGTGAAATCACTTCAGCAAATCCTCTCCCACCTGCATCGGCAATACCCAACGAATGCCGATCTTCAACAGTCAGCACTCCGTCACCATCGGTGTCCGCCGTCACAAGTTCAATGACATGCCAACGAACGCTCAACGTTGTGTTATTTGACTGTGTCAAACCAGTCGCTGAAATTAACTCGACTTCGTTGACGCTGATTGGGTGAGAATTGCGAGGGATTAGCCGCTCCGGAAGTGTGTCAATCGACAAGATCACCGAGTGATTTTCAGGGAGCAGGGTTGTTGCGGTGTCGGTTTCAGTATCAAAGAAGACAAGGTTGCGAAGTGACTCGGTAATGCCAGCTTTTGAAAGCGACCCTGAGATTTTTTTGTTGTCTGCTCCCAGATTAGCCCTCAAAAATTTAGTGCCAGTAACCGGATGAAAATCTCCGAGCAGGACCTTGGGATGGCCGCTCTCTTGAGCGTTCCGTCCGTCAGAAGTCGCATCTCCCTTTGCTGGTTTAGATCGAAATTTTGAAAGGCTTTGCCCAGACGCGACAACACTAAAAGACAATATCAGAGCAACAAAGAGACTGGTTCGGTATCGCATGGCAGACTCCATTCGGAAACTCATCGAGGTCATCTCGATGCATACCAAGTAATGCGCCAACTAGCTCTTCGCGTACTCGAACATCGGCGTCGAAAGATAACGTTCGCCGGAGTCGGGCAGGATCACGACGATCGTCTTTCCTTCGCTTTCGGGGCGAGCGGCGACTTTCAGCGCGGCGGCCATCGCGGCTCCACAACTGATGCCGCAGATGATTCCTTCTTCTTTCGCCAAACGAGGGGCCATTTCCATTGCCTCTTCGTTGGTGACTTGGACCACTTCGTCAATCAGCGACACGTCGAGGATGTCTGGAACGAAGCCTGCACCGATGCCTTGAATCTTGTGTGGTCCTGGCTTGCCACCGGAAAGAACCGGGCTCGCCGCTGGTTCAACTGCGATCGACTTCATCGCATGGCCTTTGTGAGTCTTGATGTAACGAGAGACTCCTGTGATCGTCCCGCCGGTGCCGACGCCCGATACGAAGATGTCCACTTTGCCGGCGGTGTCTTCCCAAATTTCCGGACCAGTGGTCTTGAAGTGAATCTCTGGATTGGCCGGGTTCTTGAACTGTTGCGGCATGAACCAGCCTGGTTGAGCGGCTAACTCTTCGGCCTTCGCGATCGCTCCACGCATTCCTTCCGAACCGGGAGTCAGGACCAAGTTCGCTCCGAATGCTTTCAGCATCATCCGACGTTCGAGCGACATTGTTTCGGGCATCGTCAGCGTCAGCGAATAACCGCGAGCCGCGCAGACATAAGCAAGAGCGATTCCCGTGTTACCGCTCGTCGGTTCAACGACATGTGTGCCGGCCTTGAGCACTCCGCGCTTTTCGGCGTCCCAAATCATCGCCGCACCGATGCGGCATTTGACGCTGTAAGCCGGATTGCGACCTTCGATCTTCGCGAGCACGGTCGCTTTCAATCCTTGCGTCAGGCGATTGATTTTCACGAGAGGCGTACGACCGATGGTTTCCGAGTTGTCGTTGAAGATCGACATGTAGACGGCTCCTTCCAGGTTGGTGTGTGGTTTGAATAGTGGCGGGCATTATGGAAGCTCATACTCAACGGAGCAATGCTCTGTCGCCATCGTTGTGCGGCTGGCTAATTTGTGAAGCGGCGCGACTCGTAGGG
>CAIJTL010001638.1 GCA_903823545.1 uncultured Planctomycetaceae bacterium | reverse complement strand
GTCGTGTGTTCTTGCAGAGTTCGAACGGTTCGAATTGAGCCAATAAACTGAGCAACCAACTGTGTGAATCGAAGGTCCCCTTTCAGCAAGTCCTCGTCGAGAAAAGCATTCTCGTCACGACCACCTTCGCCAGACACGTACAAGCACCATCCGACGCATGATTCGGCGGTGACCGGCGTGCAGAACGCCCAGCCAAGCGACCCGCTCATTGTCACTTTGCTCGATTCCATTTCGCCAACGATGTGCATCATGCTGGCGTTTTCTCGCAACGCTTTCTTCAGCAGTTTGCGGCTCGGCATGAATCGCCCACCAAACGATTCGCGAGTTTGCACCCGCATCAATGCCGGCTTAGGAAGCTCGGCTTCTTCATTACGCCCAGCTCGTAGATCGTTGACGTAATCTTCGTCGAACACTGCCACTGCCACTGCCACTGCCGGAGGAATTGCCTGCAACAACATACCGACGAGCATCAACGCCAGTTCCATGTCGGTGTTTGTTCCGGAAATCATCTGTGGCAAGTTGGAGAGAACTTCCATTTGCCGCTCGGTGTCACCGAAGGCGACGTTTTCAAGTTCGTCGCTCTTGTAGGCGTGCTCTTCGACATCCTCACCTTCGTCATCAGTGGTGTATTCGTTGGGGCTTTGTCCCAATTCGGGCATTGAAATCAGCGGGGCGGGCGGCAACTCCATTGTTTGGCGAGAGATATCCACCTTCATCTCGACGCGAACCACAAACGAGGTCATGCCGATCTGAAACGGTTCACCAGCTGATGCGGAAATTTCGCGACAGACTTCCCCCAAAAACTTGATCGGGTTGGTCGCATTCGCCAAACAGGTCACCTTGAGACGATCTCCGGACCAAACGAGGTCGACGTGCTCACGCGAGATCGTCCGATCCCAGCTAATCGCCCAACCTGTTTGGGGGGCGCGGCCAATTCGCACGACCTGCCCCTCAACCAACTGCTGCCGCAGTCTTTGGTCATCCCCTTGACCTGTCGCGATCAATTCCACCAACTGGGTTGGCACTGTCTACCTCCAATAAACCGCATCCCGAGCGATATCAACTTTCCCAAACTAGAGCACGTTGGGAAGTTATCTCTGTCATGTCCCTTGGGTCGCAATTGGCGACACAGGCTCCGTTCTATTTCTTCTTCAACGTTGTCAGATACTCCACCAAGTCCGTCATTTCTTCGAGAGTCAGCGTCTTAGCAAGGTCCGCCGGCATCAAGGAGATTTTTTGTTTGATGACTGGTTGTTCGAGGTCCTTTTTGGCGATTGTTTTTGTGATCGCTTCCTGGTTTCTCAATGTGACCGCTTCGGCCGTTTCGCTAATCAATAATCCGGTAAAGACAGTCCCATCTTTGGATTCAGCGGTGTAAGTCTCGTAGTTGTGGCTGATGCCGGCGCTGGGGTAGATGATCGATTCCCACATCGCTTGGCGACTGAGTTTCGTGCCGATCTCGCTGAGGTTCGGGCCGACTTCTTTGCCTTGGTTGTTGACGATGTGGCAGTTGTTGCATTTGGCCGTCATCCCAGAAGCAAACAGTTTTGCTCCGTTGCCTGCGTTCCCCTTGAGGTTGGCAAGTTGACTCAGCGGCGGAAGCGGTTTCGCATCTTTGCCCGCCGGTGCCGGGAAGAGTTTGGCGACCGTTCCCTTTTGAGCCTCATCCAGCGGTGCTGTTGAGAGTGCCGCCGCCAACGCTGGTGCGAACGTGTCATCGAACGCTTTGGATTCGGCCAGCTTCAGGATTTCAGTCGCTCCCGCCTTCGTGCGAGCGGCTCCCTTGATGGCTTGCCGACGAATGTCAGCAGGGGCTTTGTCGTTCTTAAC
The DNA here is from genome assembly GCA_903823545.1 of uncultured Planctomycetaceae bacterium. Lineage (GTDB taxonomy): Bacteria > Planctomycetota > Planctomycetia > Planctomycetales > Planctomycetaceae > SXKJ01. Next base: position 3,962 of record CAIJTL010001638.1, on the reverse strand, counting down.
GATCGGCAGCAGCAGCGGTGAGGCACTACCGTCACCGGAGTTGGAGAGGACAGTTGCAGTTGCCAATGCGGCTCGCCCCTGGTCCTTGTCTGAAGCGAGGGCGACGGTAAGCAGGTCGCGAGCCTGCTTGCTCAATAACACGCGGATGGCGTCGATACCGATTTGGTCATCAGGCTTGGCCTGAGCCAGAGCAAGTAGATCGGGGTAGCGGTCAGTGACGTTGAACTTCTCGACCAGGGTTAGGAACTGCGGCTGGCCTTTGAGTCCATCAAGGACGCGGTTCAGCGCGGCCTTTTGGGCGGCGTTCTTCGAGACGTCAAAACCCTTCAGACGGTTGAGGGCCTCGGCCGAGACAAACGCGGCCTTCTTCTCGTCATTGCTCGGCGTGAACGCCAAGAGGACGAGCATGTCCTCCTTCTCCGGTCCAGTCAGAAAATCGAACGCTCGTAGATACCGAGAAGCATCTTCGGTCATCGCCGAGAAAGTCAATTTCGCAAGAACTTCCGGCGTCTTTTTCGCTCGCGATCTCCAAATGATGTCATGCATTCCATGAGGCATCTGCATTTGCCCGGCTCCGAGCTTGATGTAAGCGTCGAGGCACGCATCCCAATCGTTGGCCGCGCCGATGCCGAGGGCTTCGAGATACCAACGGTCTTTGCCGTCGTGCTGCTTCGCAAGTTTGGCCCAGAGTTCGGCTTTCTTGGGCGACTTGAGATGGCGAAGCGAGATGGCGCATTCACGACGAACTGCGGAGTCTGGATCGTTGACGAGTTTCTCAATCGCGAACGTCAAAAAATCAGGAGCAGTTGGCTTGGGTTGATCTTTCGGGAAGCTGGCGGATTTCGTCGCGAACAGGAAGTTCAACTCAGCCTCAGCTTCTCGGTAAACACGCAGTGCCGTGATGCGGAGATCTGGATTAGAGCTTTCGAGAGCATCGGTGGCATAGTGCAGATGAGTCTTGCCCTTTTGCTCCAATTTGAAAGTCTTCTTGTCCCCTTCAGAGTGCTCTTTGAGTTGGATTTGCCCCACCGCGATCTTGTTCAGCAACCACAAGGCTCTCGCTTGGAGTCGTGGGTTCGGATCGCTCTCGAAGACCTTGGCTAAAGCTGCTTCTGCTTTGTCGCCCATAGCGTTTAGAGCGGTCCAAGCAACATACCGCGTCGCTTCGTTCGGGCTCTTCAGCGCGGCGATCGCGCCGTCGACAGTGCTGACGTCGACCTTCGGGAATTTGTAAGGGGTCTTCGGTGGAGCAACTCGGAAGAGGCGACCGCGGTCGGCGTCCCCCATTCGGTGACCTCCCACGCCGGGATCGTACCAGTCGGCCACGATCAGCGAACCGTCCGGAGCGACGCTCACATCTGACGGACGGAACCAGTTGTCGCGAGCACCGCTCAAAACGTTGACAGTCGCGGCGGTGTAGCCCGCTCCCGACTTCTTCACTGGGTAGGCACGCACCACGTTCGGCCCGGCATCGCAGTGAATCACCTGATTGCGAAACACTTCCGGCAGCAGAGTTCCTTCATAAACGACGATTCCCGTCGGCGAACCGGCTCCCGTTTGCAGCAGATTCGGCACGACACCGGGATCATTCAGATGCCAGTGACGCAGCGGAATCTCGGTTTCCATGTTCGTGCGCGGCGTTTGCCAACCGGCTCCGGTCAGTTCGTCTTTGTAGCCGTAGTTGCCGAACTCCATCACGAAATTGATCCGAACACCCTTGTTGCCATCGTCGTCGTTGTCGCTCTGCCAGAGGGAACCAAAGCTGTCGGTCGCAATTTCCCAGTTATTGCGGAAGTTCCAGCCGAGTGTTTCAAACTCGCTGCCGTCCATGTTGCAGCGAAAGACCATTCCTTCTTGATACGGCTTGCGGCTCGCGTTCACTTCGTTGCCAGCAAGGTCGATGATCGGCTTGCCGCTGCGGTCCTTGATCTGATTGCCGCTGTTGCCGAAGTTGAAATACAGCTTGCCGTCCGGCCCGAAGTGGAAGGCGTGAATGCCGTGATCGTGTTGCGTTCCGGCGATGCCGGTGAAGAGCAGTTCTTTGCGATCGGACTTGAGATCACCGTTGTCGTCGTGCAGGAAGAAGACGCTGTCGCCGCAGGAGACAATGATCTTCGTCCCTTTGCCGCTCGGTGTTGGCAGAACGCAAATGCCGTGAGCCGTATCGACGTCGTGTCCCTGATGGAAGACGGTCTGCTTGTCGCTGATGCCATCGCCATCGGTATCTTCGAGGATCAGGATGCGATCCCCTTCCTTCCGCTCGCCGTTGCGATGTCGATAGTTCACAACCTCGCAAACCCAAATTCGGCCGAGATGGTCGATGTCGATGCTGGTCGGATTGAGCATTGCTGGATTGCTCGCTTCGGATGCGAACAAGGTCGCTTCCAGCCCTTCAGCGACGTCCAATCCACTGACTGCGTCCTTGGGATCGCGGCTGCCGATGCCGCTCTGTGGGCTGCCACCGTTGGAGGCGACGAGGAACTTTGGATCGGGCTTGTCAGTGAAGACCAAGAATCGAACCGTCGAGCCGCAGCCCTGATTTACCCCGTGATCATCGACCGCCGCTCGGCCTTTGAATTTCGTAAAACTGTGCCCATCCGGCAGAGCAAACTCAATCACCGAGTTCGCGTGCGTCCCGATGCCATATTCGGCCTTCTTGCCGTCGATGGAGATCGCGTCGCCGCCGCAATTTTTGTTGACGCCAACCTCGCCGAAACCCGCGCTGGCGGCCTTCCATTTCATCTCAGTCAGCTTTGATTCTTTGCCATCCTTGCCAACCAGACGTGGTTCAGCCCAGTCGGCCCAGTCGCAGCCGAATCCGTCGCCTCCATCTGTCGCCACGAGGAACAATGATTTGGCTCCCGCAATGTCGACGTCGAACTCAACCGCGCGACCCTTTGTCTGTGCAGAGACCACTTTGCTGTCAAATTTTGGTTCAGCCGCATTCAGGCTGACAGAAGACAAAGCAACGCTGAATGAGAACATCCAAGAGGCACGGGCAATCCAATTCAAACGCTTCATCGCGGCATCTCCCATCAGGACGGCTGAAATTTGTCGATTCTGCAATTGCAAGATTCAGCATGGTACGTACCAACCCGCAACCTCGCCACAGACCCGACGCATGGAGTCCGTGCAAGCTAGTTTGCCTTGATGAAATTGTGGCGCAGAAATTCGAAAGAGAAGTCGTGGTTTGGGTGAGGCACACACGTCTTGCGTTGTTGGACCGGAGCGGTTTGGTGAGTTCACAAGATTTTCGACATGCAGCGGATTACAGTGATTGCCTCGCCGTGAATACTCACCTTGCCAGCCTCTCTTCGTTCTTTCCACAGGAGTGCGCGATGCTGCGATCTGTTTTGAATTTGGCTGTTGTTTGTGCGCTGTTGTCGCTCGCGATTGGCGAGTCCTTTCGAACAACCCGCTGCGGTGCGGCGGAGCCGATGTTGAAGGCGGAAGACTATCGGACCAAATGGCAGCAGCTTGGTGTGCCGGGAACGTGGGATGATCTGACGCGGGGAGTGCTCGCGAGCTTCGACGGAATCGCCTGGTATCGCTGCGAAGTGAAAATCCCGGCGGAATGGCAGTCGGTGCAAATCACCGTCGCCACCGAGCAGATCGACAACGCTCACGAGGTTTACTTCAACGGCGCGAAGATCGGCGGAGCGGGCGCGTTTCCTCCGAAGTATGCGAGCGGCCTCAATGAGCCGAAGCGACTGGTCGTTCCGTCAGAACAAATCCGATTCGGTGAAGCGAACGTGCTGGCGGTTCGCATCTATGACCATGACGGCAAAGGTGGCTTCAAAGGAGCAGCACCGTCGGTGAGCGCCGGAGGTCAAACGATTCGGACGGAGGGGAAGTGGGACTTTCGCATCGGCGACGAACTGACGTTTGCGGCACGAGTCGATGACTCGAACAAAGACAAACTGCCGTCGAACCCGGCGAGCTTCAGCAAAGTGCTCGCCTCG
>CAIJTL010001637.1 GCA_903823545.1 uncultured Planctomycetaceae bacterium | reverse complement strand
TGTGGACGCGATCGCATTGCGTTGTCGTTGCGATGCACTCGACCCGCAAAGGCCGAATGACCGGATAGAACGCACGGTTTACCTGACCGACATTGCTTGTCTGCGAGACAGAGAACCGAGGCAAATTCACTAGTTGGCCCAATCTTCCGCAAGTTCGCGAGACATACTTGGCCCGACGGTCGGAAGGGAATCGCCGGGATGGTGATGGTCCGGCCGAAAATCACGTGTGCGAGAACTTTCTCGCGAACATCGTTGTGTTGGTATGTCAGACGAAGAACTTTTGAATCACTTTGAGACGAGTGAATCGAAAGACGGGGCGTCGGTCGGCTTGATCGGTGGCTTTTTGCCATCGAATCTGTTGCTGGCGTTGTCCTGTTTAGTCGCGGCAGCGGTGTTTCTACCGAAGATCACCTGGGTGCTGCCTGATCTGCGACAAAGTTCGCAGTACCGTTTTGAGCCGTCGCAAATTGTGGTCACTCCCCCCCCTCATTGGGTTCCGCACGACGTGGTTGAACAAGTCGTGAAGCGAGCCGCCCTTCCCTCCGAAATGTCGTTGCTGGACGCGGATGTCACGAAGCGAATCGCCGCAGCCTTTGAACGTCACCCGTGGGTGAAGGGGAATGTTCGCGTTCGCACTTCGATCCCCGCGCGTGTCGAGGTCGATGTCGAATATCGCGAACCGGTCGCGATGGTCAGCGTCAGCAATGGACCGAAGAGCGGATTGTTTCCCATCGACATTGATGCGGTCGTTTTACCGGGAGCCGACTTCCCTCCGTCCGAGGTCGCGAAATATCCCGTCATCGAAAACGTTTCTGCTGGGCCGCCTGGTAAGGCCGGAACCGACTGGGGCGATGTTCGTATTGTCGGAGCGGCCCGGCTGGCGGTACTGCTCAAGCCAAACTGGAAAGAGTTTGGCTTGAAGTCAGTGCGAGTTCCTAGCGACCAGGAATCAAAAGGTGCGGTCGATGAATTGAACTATCAACTGTTGACCACGGGGGGATCGCGAATCGTTTGGGGACGTGCTCCGGGTTCGCGTCATCCTGGCGAGTTGCCAGCGGAGAAAAAGATTGACCGGATGAAGTTCTATCGCCGTCATCATGGCTCATTCGATTCATCGCATGGCCCCTTTGAGTTTGATATTACGCACTGGCGAGACATCTCTCGCAAACCGATTGCAGATCGAGTGCCGTCATCCCGTCATCGAACGTGAGTTAGTGACTAGGTCTTGCTATCAACCTGGAAATCGTCACCCTCCAATTCGATGTTGCCGTCTTCGCATGCGTTCTCCGATCCGAGGAGCTTCGACAACGGTGGCTCGCTGCGATTGAGTTGATCGAGCAGGTGTGGTGCCATCTGGCCGCCTGATTTGAGAACTGCTTCTGCAAGAGCGAGGGTTCCTGAATCAATGCCGCTTTGCCGCATATGCGTAAGTGTGGCGTCAATGTCGTATTTCACACGGCGCAACTCGATTCGGCCGTTTTCAATGATCGCATACGAGCACCGCGGATCCCCGTCACGTGGCTGACCGACACTACCAGGATTGATCACCGTCGTATTCTCTAACTCCAAGCAAAACGGGAGATGCGTATGTCCGACAAGGACAAAGTCAGCTTCGATTCCTTTCAACCGAAGAGTCCATGCCTCCTTGTCGTCTCGAAGATATTCATCGAAAGGATCTCGCGGCGTCGCATGAACCAGATAGAAGCGTTTCTCGTCTAAAGTCACTCGCCGAGTCACTGGAAGTCGCGTGAGAAATTTCATGTGCAGCGAACTGAGCGTCTGCCAATGCAAAGGCCTGGTTGCGGCGGCCAGCCGGTGTAGGCCGGTGTCCTTTTTGACCGAAATTCGCTGCGATACAGCATGATCGTGATTCCCGCGCACTGTGATCGAGGCGTTCTGGCGAACCCAATCGATACATCGGCCCGGTTCTGTGGCATAATCCACAAGGTCGCCAACGAAGAGGCAAACATCAAAAGGCTCTTGAATGGCCGCCAGAGCTGGCCAGTTTGCATGAATGTCGGCAACTACCAATATCCGCATCTGTTTGCTCTGAAAGATGGGTGAAAGGAACCAGCTCACTCAAGAGAATTGAATCGTTGAAGCGACAAGACATCG
>CAIJTL010001636.1 GCA_903823545.1 uncultured Planctomycetaceae bacterium | reverse complement strand
TTGCTCGAATTGAACAATTAATGAGCCGCACCCGATTGACCGGTAACCCAAATGCTTGGCTCAATTTGATCCACGTCGAGGACGCAGCCGCAGCAGCGATTATCGCGAGCGAACACGGCCAATTAGGAGGAACCTATTTGGTCAGCGACGACAGGCCAATTCATAGATATGAGTATTACCGCACTTTAGCCGAGCTAGTTGGCGCGCCGGAACCGCTGTTTTCAGAGATCACAGCAGACTCACCTGAGCGGCTCAAACTCAACAAGCGATGTTCAAGCAAAAAGTTGCGAGAACAATTGGGGGTCAAGCTACGATTTCCAACGTTTATCGAAGGACTGAACTCTCTCCCTGAGGTGATGCAATCACCGGCGCGTTGACCGCCCGAATGAAATACCAACGTCCGTCAGAGTTTTGGCTTGAAAAGAAGTCGAGTCTTTTCGGCTCACTGACCACTTCGAGCAAAGGCTCAGGCGACTCATTTCGTTCTGGAATCGTGACCCATCCGACTGATCCTCTGCCATCCACAACTCGATAGGTCCCCGGAACTATCCCGTTCGGCAGCACACAGTTTGAGAAATCCGATTCGGATGAAATAACCAATCCGCGACTGACTTGGGACACAGCAATCTCAGGTGGAGTTTTTTGTCCAAAAACCGGCCTCTCAGGAAGCCGAATCTTGGCCGCCAGAGTCTTGGCCTCTGCTTTCTGGTCGGACTCCCATGCGACTGCAAAGAACCCGGTAAATGCAAGTAGTAGTGCAACACGCGCAGCCATTTGAACTCGTCCCGATTTTCTCGACCTAACCCACGACGCCAACGACCTCCGCTGACTATTGTCGGCTCCCTGAACTTTTCTGCCGCTTCTACATTGAGTTGTCCGACAAGCAAAAGATGCCTGTTGAATCTACGGCTACAGCAGAATCGGAATCCACATGAATGGCACATTGGTGAAACCACGCCGGTTGTTCTACTAACAACCTCTTCGCTGTCAGCCTAAACGGTCGTGACACGCGAATGTCGAGCACTGGCCAAACCCAAGAAACAAATCCGTTCGATTTTGACATCTATTCCTCCATTACTCACAACCCAGCCCTTGTTGGAACGAGGTTCGACGACCGATTGATTTCACGTTACTCTCAGAAACGCGGCGCGGCAGTGAAAGCCAAAACACAGCCGAGGTTAGCCATATTCACCAATCAATCGAGGGGACTCCAATCTGTGGGTGCTGACTGTTACTTAATTGAGCCAGCGAGACTTCCGCTCAATGCCACGGTGCGGCCGCCGGGATCAAAGAGCCTCACGAACCGTGCACTCGTAATCGCGGCGTTGGCTCGAGGAAATTCAACACTGACCAATGTCCTCGACAGCCAAGACACACGAGTGATGCTTGAAAGCTGCCGCAGACTCGGCGTGGTGGTCAAGCACGATGCCGAAGAAAAGTCTGTGGAATTGCAGGGATGCTCCGGTCGATTTCCGCAAACCACCGCTGACCTCTGGCTGGAAAACAGCGGGACGAGCATCCGATTCCTGACCGCGGCATGCTCGGTCGGCATCGGGCAATTTCGATTGGATGGCAACTCGCGGATGCGGCAGCGCCCAATTCTTGACCTCGTCCAAGCATTGAACGCACTTGGCGCCAACGTGAAGTGCGCCACAGAAAGTGGTTGCCCACCTGTTGAAGTCGTTGCCAATGGCCTCAATGGTGGCCGAGCAACCGTTGCAGGCAATATCTCAAGCCAATATCTCAGCGCCTTGTTGATGGCCGCCCCATGCGCGAAATCAACGGTCAATCTAGAAATTTCAGGCGGCCTTGTTTCGGAACCATATATCGACATGACCGTTGGCGTCATGCAGCAATTTGGCGCAACCGTCATCCGCGAAAGTGATGGCAGCCTGCAAATTCCACCAACCGGCTACTACGGCATCACATACGACATTGAGCCCGACGCATCAGCGGCCAGCTACTTCTTTGCGGCTGCAGCCATCACTGGCGGCGAAATCACCGTGAAGGGTCTCGGCAAAACATCGCTGCAAGGTGATCTCCACTTCGTAGACTCGCTCGCAATGATGGGTTGCGACGTTTCGATTGGACAGAACGAAACTACGGTTCGAGGTCGACGACTGCACGGGATCGACATCGACATGAATGCGATCAGCGATACCGCCCAGACCTTGGCGGCAGTCGCAGTCTTTGCGGACGGTCCGACCACGATCCGAAATATCGCTCACGTCCGTCACAAAGAAACGGATCGAATTTCGGCCGTCGTCACAGAACTCAGACGGCTCGGTTTAACTGCTGACGAATACCCCGACGGTATGACCATTCATCCGGGCATCCCGCAACCAGCAACGATTGAAACCTACGATGATCACCGAATGGCGATGAGCTTCGCACTTGTCGGCCTACGAACGCCGGGAATTCGGATTGAAAATCCAAGCTGCACGGCGAAGACTTACCCTCGTTTCTTTGAAGACCTCGAACGATTGTGCGGACGGTAATGACACAACAACACGATGATGGCAGCCGCGATTCCAATGGACGCCGATTCGGTCAACAACCTTTTCGCGGTGGTTCCTCAGGTGGCCGATTTGGACAGCAAGGCCCGCGAGGTTATGACGATCGCAGGAGCGACAATCGACGAGGGCCTCCGAGATTCGGGCAAGGCCAATACGGAAGCAGGCCCCCGCAAGACCGAGATTCCGGACGTGACGATTGGCAGAATTCCGCGCCGCCCCCTGCCTTGGAATTCCCGATCGGAAAAACATCGCGACAAGTGGCCCTCGCGACTTTGATGACGGCGGTGAACTCGGACGAATACGTGACCGATCACTTGGAACGTGCCTTCGTGCGCTCTGACCTTCCACCGATTGAACGTCGGCTGGCGACAGAGTTGACGTTCGGTGTCGTCCGCCGCAAAGCAACGCTCGACGCAATCCTTGAAAAGTCGGTGAATCGACCGAGAGCACAAGTCGAAACCGCGTTGTGGATGTTGCTGCGGCTTGGCGTTTATCAACTAGCAATCTGCGACGGCATCCCAGCACATGCGGCATGCGATGAGACCGTCGAACTCGCCCGCTGGATGGGACGCCCCGAATGGGTCTCGTTTGCCAACGGCGTGTTGCGAGGGATCACTCGGACCTTTTCGCCTGCTCAAATTGAAGTGCCAACTTCACGTTCGATCCCGACGACATTCGGTCGCTTTCGATTGTTGGAAGAGCCGACGTTCGCCGATCCGGCTGACAAGCCGCTCGCTTATTTAGCGAAAGCGTTCAGCCTCCCTTTGTGGTTGCTGGAGCGTTGGTCAACACGTTTTGATTTTTCCGAACTCTGCCGGCTCGGCTTCTGGTTCAATACGCCGTCGCCGCTTTGCCTGCGAGTCAACACTCTCCGAACCGATCGTGAGACCCTCCTCGCCGCATTCGCCGCAGCCGGTATCGCCGCCCGACCGGGCGAATTTCCCTCGTCAATTTGGCTCGGTACGACGAACTCCGCGTCGGCAGAACAACAATCAGCTGGGGAATCCGTTGCCTCCGTTGACCTCCTCTTAAGCGATGAACTCGATGCGGCTGCGGACGACGACGGCTCGAGCTTGTCGAACCTCACCAGCGAATCCTCGCCGGATGTGAGCGAGACTAAGCTTGAGGTGGACGAGTCCGCACTCGACTTGAATGAGAGTTCGTCGGACGAAAACCGGAATGCGACGGAGGAGAGCAGCGACGCTGACAACGCCGCTGCGGCAACTCAAGACGGCGAACCTCAAGACGCGTCGATTCAAGACGCGACACAACCAACAGCAACATCATCCATAACTCGTCGAGACGCCCCCGTCCGCATCGACCGCTTGCCTGGCTTCAACGAAGGTTGGTTCGTCGTTCAAGATGAATCGGCGCAGCGAGTCGCCGTACTGCTCGCTCCGCAACCGGGCGAGATGATTCTCGATCTCTGTTCGGCCCCGGGAACGAAGACCACGCACATTGCGGAACTCATGCGAAACGAAGGACGCATCATCGCGACCGACGTCAGCGAAGAGCGACTGAAGCGAGTCGATGAAAACTGCCGCCGCCTCGGAATCACGATCGTTGAGACCAAGGTGATCTCGAACGAAACCCTTGATCTCCCGGAAGGGCCGTTCGATGCGATCCTGATTGACGCCCCATGCTCAAACACTGGAGTTCTCGGAAAACGTCCGGATGCTCGCTGGCGAATTCAAGCGGATGACCTCGAAGAGCTGTCGCGAATTCAGCTTCGCCTCATCCTCGCCGCCGCCGATCGCCTGAAGCCAGGTGGGCGAATCTTGTACTCCACTTGCAGCATCGAGCCCGATGAGAACACCGCCGTCGTTGAAGCGGTCGGACATTTCCGAAAGAAGCTCACACTGGAAATGACCAATGAGCTGATCCCCGGCAGCCCCGCCGACGGCGGATTCCAAAGTTTGCTGCGATCAACCTAGAGCAGGCGGCTCGCCTGAATCCAACGGCACTCATCCCGCAGAGCGTGGCACTCCGTTGAGCCGGCATTATTCATGAAGCGAGGACCTTCTCGGTTGCGTGTCTCGCACTAGCCCGACGCGCCAGCGAGGGAAGTTCGTCGCGATCACTCGCTTTGACGTAACGCCGTTGGTTTGTCATTTAAGCGAAACACTCTATGACCTCCCTACCTCCCGTCGAGTCCTTGCGAGTCGAAATGAAATGAAGAATCTGGAAGCGCAATCGACGGAAAGCCTGAAAAAATGGGAACACTAATCGGCGCTGATCAGCACTGATGAAGACCGCCTGAGATTAGTGCCAATGAGCGCCGATTAGTGTTCCCCTCTTTCCGTTTAGGCTCACATCAGAGCTCGAGTGGCAACGCTCTTTTTCACGTCGCACCTCCCTGAGCACAGAGCACCGCAATTTCAAATCGCTCATGTGCGGGAGGTTCATCGCAATCCCTCGCTTGCGCTTCAGGCTAGTGTGCTACCACGAACGCTCCCGGTTCGCTGAAGCAAACTCCCGCTCCAGATCAGTCCTTCAACTCCAGCGTGAGTTCGTTGTTGGGCTCGGCGACCCTGAAGACGATCCCTCGATCGTAGGTCACCGCGTCTTCGATCGTCGGTCGCGGCTCAACTCCGCCCCAGTTGTGGACCAGGACTTGGTTGTCACCGACCACGGCTCCACGATGTGCTGGGATTGTGAAACTACCGTTGTTGATCATCGCCCACGCAGAAGGTTGATTGGCCGACCCGTTTGGCATCAGAGTGATCATGCCCCAACGCAGCGGCTTGCCATTCAGTTTGACGGAACCTTTCAACTCAACTCGCTTCACATCGGCCAATAGAGCGTTCGCTTTCATCCAATCAGCGAGCCGGTCTTTCCAGCCACTCACCGCTGCGTCCGCCGGAGCCAAGCCAACTCCGTGTGGCCCCATTTGATAGATATGCAATTCCGCAGGAACCTTGGCTTTGACGCACGCACTGTAAAACGCCAGCGAGTTCGCCACAGGAACCCCCGTGTCTTCACCCGTATGAAACAAGAACGTCGGCGGCGTTTCGGATGTCACTTGCTTGTCATTCGACAGATTCTCAAGCAGCGCCGCATCCGGTTTTTCACCGAGCAAGTTTTTGGCCGATCCACCATGTCCCCACGGTTCAGTGAGGCTGATGACCGGATAACACAACACAGCAAAGCTCGGTCGGCAGCTTTCTCGATCAACCGGATCAGCCGCGTCGGACTTACCAAGATCAAAGTGCGTCGCCACCGTCGAGGCCAAGTGGCCTCCCGCCGAAAAGCCCAGCACACCAAGTCGGTTCTTGGCGATCCCGTACTTCTCCGAGTTCGCTCGCACAAATCGCAACACTCGCTGAGCGTCCCCTAACGGAGTTGGATGGCGATATTTCGGCGCGTGTCGATACCGCAGAACAAATCCCGCGACACCAATTCGATTGAACCATTTCGCCACCTGCGCCCCTTCATGGTCATACGCCAGGATGCCATATCCGCCTCCAGGGCAAATCACCACACCGGCACCTGTCGCCCTCTCTTTAGGCGGCAGATAAACGCGAACGGTCGGAGTGTCACCCTCATCTTTTCCCACCGCTCCCGGTGCCCCATCCGGCCAAAGGAGCGTCGGCTCCGGCCCGATGTTTTGAGCGTTCGCAGAAGAGGTGATGAGCAACAACAGCACGCACGGCAACAACATTCGCATGGATGATCCTTCGTGATGATTTCGGGGTGAAACGCGAGGCCCAAAAATAACCCGATGCGACAGCGAGGGCGAATGCTTCAAACAATAAACAATTCTGTCAT
>CAIJTL010001635.1 GCA_903823545.1 uncultured Planctomycetaceae bacterium | reverse complement strand
ACACTCTGCAAAACCGTGCGTGCGTAGCGTTGCTTCTGTGGATCACTAGAGGTCCGGGCTCGACGCAGTGCTTTTCGAGCCTCCGGAGTGGCCGTTTGGCCCAAGGCGTTTGCCGAGTAAATGATCGTCGTCTGCTGAGTCGCGATGTCCAGAGTTTGAATTAACAATTCAACGGCAGCGGAACTTCCGTCGCTAGACAACCACTGACACACAGTGTTAACGACATTCGGATCGGACGATTCCAACGCTGACGGTGCGAGCTTCAAGAGCTGTGGCGATCGCAGTTGTCCCAAAAGTGTCAGGACCGCAACCTGGTCCGTCTCTTTCAAACGGGGGTAATGTTCTGCCAACGTCTCGGCAACATTTTGATCGCCAATCTGAGCCAGTGTGTTGATCAACGCAGAATGGTCGGGGTGCTTGTTTTGCAGATGCGATAACAGCAAAGGCACTGCCGCCTGGTCTTTGGTCTTATTGAGGAACGCCAACATCGACGAAGTTGGCGGTGCGAGTTGCAGTTGTTGAAGCGTAAACTTTCGGACGATCGCCTCACTCGTGGGATCGTTTCGTAATGAGAGTTCTTGATACGCAGCCTCGCTCAATTCTTTGTCTGCCGAACCCAATGACTCCTTGAGCAACTCCGATAACTTCGGATGACCGACACGAATGAGTGCTTGCATTCCGTCTTTGCCAAGCCCGGAATTTGGATCGCGCGTCGACTTGTAGATCGCATCAGACCACAACGGTCGCGGGTTCTGAGCCATGACTTTGACGATCGTCTTACGCGCTTCGAGCGGCTCTTCATCGAACAGTTGCAGCAATGCGGACTGTGCGTCGGAGTAACGCGATGCCGCGAGGCTGTCTACCGCTTGTGACGTCAGAGGCTCTTCGTGCTTGCGAGCCAGTTGCAACAACTTCTCGATCACGGCGCGTCCGCCGAAATACCTCAGCGTTTGCACGGCGGCGATTTGCACCACTGACTCAGCGTCTTCCGTGAGGTCCAATAACAAGTGGATATCCTCGGATTTGAGCCGAGTTCCGGCACTTGCTAACGCGGCACACCGCGGCAACGTGGCTCCGTTTCGAAGTTCCACTAACAACTCTCGATACGGCAACACTTCGTAGACAGTACGCAATGCCGAGATCACCGCTTCTGGCGTTGTTCGATGAATCGATGACGTCGATAAGTGGGCTGATTGAGTGGCACGCTCAACTCGAGTTGTCTTGGCATTCGCCACGTTGGGAAAGGCCTGGCCCGGTACTTCGGCTAATCGGAACTCAATGAATGAATTCGGCAATTGAGCAAATTGGTTGTACGGCAAGTAATTCTCGTTCCGACCCAATGATTGAACGGCTTGAGTCAACCAGTTGGAAGCGACGGGATCGATCGGAGGCGTTCCCGCATTCCATCGGACAACAACTCGAGTCACCTTCTGTGCAACTAGCCGATCCAACTCATCAAGAAATGGACCGACCGTCAGAGAATTCAGATCCCCCGAAATCGTCAGCAACGCCAAACAATCACGTGGCCCTAGGCGAGTTGATGTGAGAGCCAGCTTCTTCGCACTCCAGGCTGTGATGTCGAATTCGATTGGCTGATCACTTCCTTCGATGATCAACTTCAACTGCGGTACCTGTTGTCCGCGGGGCAGGCCACCAAACACAACCCAAGTCGACTTAGTGAATCCTGGTGGAATCTTGACCGCAGTTGGCTTGATCTGAGTAAACAACTGCATTTCCGAGCCAATTTGCACTCCTCGCGACTGAAGTGACTTATCGAGTTCTCCATTTTTGAGCCGATTGCCATCCGCTTCGAGAATGATCTGAGATGGCTCAATCGTTTTGGTTTCGAGCGTCAGATTTGTCAGCACTAACTGCGCGACGAACACTCGATGGTCGAAAGTCTGTCCCGCCATTGATTGCAGAAAAAATGTCGACAGCACTGGCGTGTCTATCGAAACGACCAGCTTGCGATCTGCCGGATTTTGCGGAATTGGTTGCGGCAGGCTCTTCAGTAATTGTTTTGCATCGCGGTCAATACGATTCAGCCAGCCAGACAATCGCTGCTGAATCGCAGGAGTTGCATCGGGCGAGTCTGTGGTCTGTGCGAGTGATTGACCGCTGAGAAAACTCAAGCAAAACAAGAACAACAGAGACTGCATTTTGTTTTTAAGCAGGGCTCGAATCATGAGGGCATCTCGGCACATGAGGCTTCTATACGTCACCATCAGCACATCAGCGTGCCCGCGGAAATCTCAAACCACAAGTGAGCGCTTGCGCCCGGCGGCAGAACTCGTAAGCCAGCATCGACTCCCTGAGCCTGCAAGTTGATGGCGTCGGTCACGCACGTGTAAGGCTCGATGCAGACGCATTCGCGCTGTGGTGGCGTGAAGACGACGATCTCGCGAAACGACGAATCGATCCGCTGGGTCACTTGCAGCCCGGCAGACTCATCAATGACCACAGTCTCGATGACCCCTTGCGACGATTCGATGTCCGTCAGCACGTCGTCCAACTTCAGCACATCGAAGTATTCCCCTTCTCGCAAATCCTTATTGCGCGCCACTGGCCGTCGAGCACCGCTCGGCAAACAGTCTTTCAGGACCCATTCGCTGTCAGCCGGAACCTGGATCAAGCAGCGAGCCGGTTTGCTCTGCGGATCAAGCGGCAAACGAAAGTACGGATGCGTCCCGAATCCCCACGGCAGCGGTGTTGAGTCTGGATTGTGAATCCGGATATCTGATCGCAGAGTGCTTCCTCGCAATTCGTAACGCACGTCGATGACGAAATCCGCTGGCCAGAGTGACTGGCGTTCCGGCGCGTCGACCGACAATTGGAATTGTCCAATCGCGAATCGATCCCCCTGATCGATGACTCGCCACGGGCGGTCGATGCAGAAGCCGTGAATCGCGTTTCCGTTGTTGTCGTGCCGACCAGTTTCAGGACCGATGACGTAATCGCGTCCTTCCCAAGAATACTTTCCAGCGCGAATACGGTTCGGAAACGGGAAGAGCAGCGGAATTCCGTGCCCGCTTGGACGCAATGTGTTGTTTGGGAAATCAGGAGCCGCATCCAGAACGTTGATCGACCAATCGCGAATTCGCGCAATGAACTCGAAACAGTTGAAACCGAACTCCGGCGCAATCCGAGCTGTCGATTTGGTCGTGGGATCAACCAATGTGATCAACGTCATTGTCGATGAGTCCTTTATCGTCCACCTAGAGTAGGCAGCCCGCCTGCTCTAAAGCTTCTTGAGCATAGCACGACGCGCCCGCGAGTGGTTGTTTTCTAGCCGTTCCGACCACTCGCGGACGCGTCGTGCTAAAGTCTCGTTAACGCTCAATTCCACTCAGGATGTTCGGTTTTCTGCGGCAGAATGCGATGAGCCATTTGGTAATTACGAGTCAGCGCTTCCCACAATTCATACGGATCTTTCTGGAACACGTATTCGGGACGCGCATCATGAATGAGCCAGTCACCCCGATTGATTTCACCTTCCAGTTGCTTGGCTGACCAGCCCGCACAGCCAGAGAAGACTCGGAACCTCGCCCGCTCGTCTCCTTCAGACACGGCCTCAACGACCGACTGGAAAACCTCTTTCGTACAGCCGACAAACACGCCACCAAGTGGCGGTTCCTCAGAAAAGTCGAGCTCTTCAGCGTTGTGCAAAATGAAAAGGTTTCCCGGTTCGACGGGGCCGCCCATGAAAACCACTTCGCCAGTTTCCGGCAGTTTAAAATGGTCGGACAGCACCTGAGTGACCGTCACTGACGACGGCCGGTTGACGACCAACCCCATCGCTCCGTGCTGATTGTGCTCCAACATAAACACAACCGTCTTGAAGAAGTTCGGGTCGCGCAAGTGCTTGGCGGAGATCAGAAAGCGGCCTCGCAATGAATCAGGCATGATGTTGATTGATGTGCGTCTCGAATGGGTTTTTGACGGGAACCAGTATAGGCCCCAAGTCGTACGAAGGACAGCAGCGAGTTTTCAGGCTTCAGGTAACGACGACGAGGAATTGGGCTGCATTGATCATTGGTTATCGGTCGTTGGTCATTTTTGTTTTCCAAATGATCAATGACCAACGACCGATAACCAATCTGCATCCTCTACGACGACATCGGTCGTACCAACTCATCATCGAAGTAGTTGATCGACATTCCTGCATCGATGACCAAGCCTTGCGCGTTAATCCCCGAAGAACGTGGACTCAGAAGAAATGCGACCGCGTTGGCAACTTCCTCAGTTTGGACTGCTCGCTTTCGGAGCGTTGCTTTTTCGGCATGCAGAAAGCTGTCGATGTAACCTGGAATCCCCGCTGACGCTGAGGTCTTCAGCAGTCCAGGACAGACGGAGTTAAACCGGATCGCGGAGAACTTCGAGAACGATTTCGCCAAAAAGCAGACCGATGAATCGAGCGCCGCTTTGACGGGAGCCATGTAACCGTAATTCTCCGCAGCCATGCGAGTCGTCGAGATCGATACCGTTACGGCGCTTCCCTGTTCGCGATCAAGCAAATCTCGAAATGCATTCGCAATCGCGATGAACGAGAAGCACGAGATATCGACCGCCTGCAAAAACGCTCGCCGCGGAGTCTCGTGAAACGGCAACCAGCCTGCGGAGTAATCAGCGAAGGCAATCGAATGCACGAGACCATGAATCGGACCATGTTGCGTCGAGATCTCATCACGAACGCGATCGATCTGCTCTTGATGCTCCACATCGCAAACATGAATCGGAACATCGCCCACCAGTTTGCGAATTTGCTCACGTCGCAGTTCGCTCCGCACTACGTGAATGATCTGCGCACCCGCTTCCGTCAGGACGTTGCCAATGTGCGCGGCCACGCTCTTCCGATTGGCCATGCCAAATAAGACGATCCGTTTGCCTGCGAGTTGAAGAAAGTCGGTCATCATGAAATCTCACGCTACAAAACCGCAGCCACTTGGGTGAGCCGGGCGGCGTTAGCCCCCGGACTGTGTCTTCTAGAAAAGAGTCCGGCGGCTGACGCCGCCCGGCTCCCCGACGAGGCAAAAGCAATATCGTTTCGGACGACGACTCAATCACTTTTGCAAATACAGCTTCACGTTATGTGAGGCTCTGCCACCGGCAACGATGTCGAGTTTGCCGTCACCATTGAGGTCGGCGCAGATCAAATCTTCGGTCGCCATACCGCCGTCATCGATCGTGTGCTTGGTCCATTTGGTCGCAGACGCATCATTCGCTTTGTAGACAAACACGCCGGGGCCTTTGATCGTTCCCGTGCTCGGATCGCTGAAACCCAGCACGATCTCATCACCTCCGTCGCCGTCGATATCGCACGTCCAAAGGGCATGACCTCGATTGAGCGTGTCGTCAATGACGAAGCGTGGCCACATGCCGTCGGCGGTTTTCGTTCCCTTCGCGGGTTCGACATAGACCACACACGCTTGCCCGTGCATCGGCTCGACAGTCGTGACGAATCGCGGACCATTCTTGAGCTTGCCGACTTTGATCTCGCCGGCACCTTTCGCTTCCGGCTTATCACCAATCGCACCGTTGCCGAGCTTGGTCGCTGTCCAATTCGCAACACCGTCGCGAATGGCACCTGGAGTGATGAGGTTTACTCCTTCTTGGCTGGAGGTCACCGTGTCATCAATTCCGTCGCCGTCCCAATCGAGATGCCAATGATTGTGCATCCGATTCATCGAAGCATTCATGACTTGCGAAGGCCATTTGTCGGTTTTCGGATTGGTCGGAATGCTGAAGGCGAGCAGCCGTGCCCCGTCTCCCTGAGTCTTGTTCAACGGTGAGACAACCAACTGCGGTCGTTGACCACCGGCGACTTTCCCCCAACGCAGCCGATGGGTCCACGACTCATGGCTAATCAAATGCACGTGCCATTTCTCGTCGAGCGTCGCTCCGCGCGACAACCAGACGATCTGGCCGATGTTCTTGTTGAGCCAACCGGCCCCGATCGCGAAGTCGATCTTGCCGTCGCCGTCGATATCCAGCGGCGCGATGCAAACGTTATCCCGTTCAGTTTGGTCTTCGATGATGACTCGCTTCTTCCAATCTGGAGCTTGATACCAAAGCACGCGATTCTCCGTCACAGCGATGACGTCTTGCTTGCCATCGCCATCGACATCGGCGAGAGACACCGCGTAACAAACTTTGCCGACTTCCGAATCAAGCGTCTTGGCTTCAAACTTCGGGAAGTCTGCACCTGAGGCATTGAGCGATGCGAGCCCGCACGCCGCAAAAGCCACGATTGAGAAAAACCGCCGCATCATGATTTGCTCCTCTCGATGAAAACGGAGCAAGAAGTCGCTCGCTCCGAAGGGAGCGGACAATGACGAATCAGCACAAGCAACGCAAATCTGCGTTTGGTTCAGTCTGTTGTGGGTGTGAAAACTTCTTCTGTCCGAGTTCGATCAGATATGGAGTTCTCATGCGGAGGCGTTTTCGAAACGCAGAGAGGTCACAGAGTCTGACGCAGAATTCGCTGAGAGTTCTCCGCGCCCTCTGCGTCAAGTTCCTCAGCGATCTCTGCGTTTCAAAAAGAATTGACGAGAAGAATCTGCCTCTCCAACGGCTTTGACCCTGTTGCCAAAAAGGATTGCCAGGACAGCATCACTTGCGTGTCGCCTCAAGGCCGTCGATCCTTGCGAAAAGAAACGTCCTCGGTTGAGTAACCGCACTTCACGATCTTACGCACTATGACCACAGACCTGTTTGCCGAACGTAACGCTGCGATCAATGACGTCGTCCTATTCGATGTTGGTGATCGCACCCAAATCGAATTCACCGGCCGTGACCGGCTCAAATTCCTGCACAACTTTTGCACGAACGAAATCAAGAAGCTGCAAGCCGGCCAGGGGTGCGAAGCGTTCGTGACGAGCATTCAAGGGAAGGCGCTCGGTCACATCTTTGTGTTCGCGGAAGCGGAGTCTTTGTGGGTCGAATCAGTCACGGGCTCTGCGCTCCCGCTGATCGCTCACCTTGATCGCTACCTCATCACAGAAGACGTGAAGCTGACCGATCGCTCGGCGGAGTTCACCGAGTTTCTTCTCGTCGGTCCACAAGCGACCGCGTTGCTCGAACGACTTGGTCTTAGCGTCGGTCATTTAACGTTGAACAGCCACGTGCAACACGAGGCCGCAGACTGGCCGATCCGTTCGGTGCGGCGAGTCGATTGGCTCGAAGCACCGACTTGGTTGCTATCAGTCGCACGCACTCATTCCGATTCTGTTCAACAACGGCTCATGGCCAGCGGAGCAATACTGGCGACGAATGAAACATTTCACGCGCTCCGCATCGCAGCCGGATTTCCGTTGTATGGACTCGACATCACTGACGAGCAACTCGTTCAAGAAGTCGCCCGCACTCCGCAAGCGATCTCGTTCACGAAGGGCTGCTACCTCGGCCAAGAACCGATTGCGCGCATCGACGCCATGGGGCACGTCAACCGCGAGCTGCGTCGTCTGGAACTCACAACCGACGTCCGGACGTTGCCACAACCAGGAACCCCAATCTTCGATCAGCGAACACCCGAAGCAAAACAGATCGGCCAGATCACATCATCGGCCTGGAGCCTGCAATCGCAAGAGGCCGATCATCCGATCGCACTCGCCTACCTCCGCCGCAGCTTTTTGGCGTCTGGCTCGAAAGTCATCGTCGACCACCAAGAAGCGATCGTGCTGTAATCCCCGACGTATTGCAGCTTGCCTCATTGGCAAGCTTTGGATCGTGCGGCTCGCGCAGTGAGTACGTGATCTGCTGCTCTCCACGCAGGATGATGTTGATACCGCATTCGCCATCGAGTGCCGGTGCCACAGTCGATCGTGTCATTGCCACTGGAGATTGTGTCGTTACCGCTTCCGTCTAGGATGGCTGCCATCGCCGTCACCTTTGAGGTAATGAACTGGATGCTCAAGCGGCTGGTTCGCATTCCAAGAATTATCTGCCCTCGGTAGACCTCCGAAGTTTTGGAGACCTCGGAGGTATTCAAGCGGTAGAACGGCCCTGGAGAGCCGTTCTACGGCGCGAGCTTCAATTGCTCGGCCATTGCTCATCCACCAAGCTACGAGACCAGTTCGCGGAATCGGTTGGCCAAGATGACGAATGCGTCTGGTTCAAGCTGTTCCGCACGGGCGTCTGGCTGGAGGCCGAGCTGTTGGATCGCTTCGTCGATCTTGGCTTTTGGAAGATCGCGGAAGTGGTTGCTCAGTCCGACTCGAAGGTGTTTGCGGCGGTGTGTGAAGACGCCGCGAACGAGTTCGTGGAAGAACTCGCGGTCGATGATTTTGGCTTGTCGTTCCAAGTCGGGCAGGATGCTGACGATCCCTGAATCGACATTCGGTTTCGGCCAGAAGACTTGGGGGCCAAGTTTTTTCAGCATCTTCAACTGGCACTGCGCCTGTAACCAAATCGAGAGCGCTCCGTAATTGCTCGATGCTTTCGGCTGCGCGGTCATCCGTTGTGCGAGTTCATATTGAATCGTCACCACCATTCGCTCCCACGGCAGGTTCGTCGCAACCAAGTTGGAGATCACCGGAGTCGCGACCGCATACGGCAAGTTGGCAATGAGTTTGAGTTGTCGCTCAGGACTCTCTGCCAGCTTTTGTTCGACGAGCGCCATCACCTCTGGGTTGAGGTGGTTCTTGTTCTTGAGAGCGTCGGCATTGATCAACGTCACGTTCGGACAATAACTCAGAACCTCTTTCGCGAGCTTATACATGTT